>JBBDXZ010000152.1:53263-63603 GCA_040902075.1 Gemmatimonadaceae bacterium | reverse complement strand
AAACACCCGCAGAGGCTTTAGCAGCTACCGTTGCAACTACCGGTTGAGAGCAAGGGCTTCTTGGCAGCATTGACATAGGTCGCGCTTTGCCACTCCCGGCCTCGCGAAGCCGCCATCTCCGGGTCTCGCGAAGCCGCCATGGGACTTTACAACTGCAGATCCCTCGCTTCGCTTGGGATGACAGGTGAGGGGCTCGGGATGACAGCGGTACTCTGACCTACCGAATCGCTGCCCCTCTTTCGGATATCGCCGCGACTCCGACGATACACAATAGATTTCAGCACACACGATCCACCGACCTCAGCTCGCAACCGCATGACAGGCGACCGGCGTCACATGACTGCACCCGTAGGTCCGCTGGCCAGGACGAGCTAGCAGGCGTGACTTCGCCCTGGACTCCTGCTATTACCGTGTAGCGCCCCAGGGCGGCGGCGGTGAAGCGAGATGTCGGACCAAATCGAATTCCACCCGAAAGCGCCGATCGGTGCCGACACGACGCAGCGCGTAGGCGAACTGCTTTCCCGGCACGATCTCCATGCTCCACACGTTGGTGCGGGCCGCTGGAATCAGAGAAGCCGTCTGCGCGTCCGCGTGGAACTCCTGCCGACCGAATGAGCCTGAATCCCGCGTGTCGCCGCCGTACTGTGTGATTGCGTCCTCGGTGCCGTCGGCATGACGATGGTCATGCTTGAGACGCAGCCCCGCCGCCGTGCGAGTGAGCACCCAGGTCCGCGACCGGTCGGTGCCCGCGTGGAACGCAATCCGTATTTCCGTGGGCGCACAACTCCGGACGTGCATGACCAGCGCGGCGCGACGAAGGGCACTGTCTGCAGGCGAGCCTTCAGTGACGCGCCCGCCGAAGGCGTGACCGCAGAGCGCCTGCATCCTGGACCAGAAGCCATCCCGCGGCTGTGCGCGGCTGCCGGCAGTCCATTGCGCGTTGCCGATGTGCACCACAGTGCCTTGCGCGCCGACGGTCGTCGTCCCTTTGCCTTCATCGAAGTTCCAGCGGTCGATCGAAAAGTTGCTGGCCAGGTCCAGGATGCGGACGCGGTCGATCGCGCCGCGAAAGTGCCCCTTCGGCGCCTCGAAGCTGCCGTCCCCTCCGATCGTCGTTTGCTCGATCGCGCGATGCTTGCCGGCAACGGTATTCACCGGAAAGTCTCCCACCACGTATGACGAATCGTCCAGCGTGACGGTGAGCTTCCCCTGCCGGCGCTCCGCACCAAGTCGCTGCCAGAGGCCCGTCTTGAGTACGAGGGACGTGGCAGCCAAAGCGATCCCGCCCGCGATGACTCCGACAGTTCCCTCTGCCTGGCCATCCGCGGCGCCGAGGACCATGAGGCCCCAGCCAGTAACGGCGCCGTGGCCGTTGTAGAAGATCATCTGATATGGGTGCGAGGTGCGGCCATCCAGGCGCACCATCATGTCGACCGCGACGTTGTCGAGCTGCGCGGTGACGAGCGTTCCGACGGCCGTACTGGCGTTGGCGGTGCTGCCGTCGAACTCGAGAGCAGTGCCGGGATCCTCGTCGGCCAGGATGACGGGAGTGGCGCTCGCCAAGGTGACACCGTCGTTGGGCGTGTTACCCGCGCTAGCGATGACGACCGCGGCCAGGCCCAATGCGAGCGCAGACGCAACGGTCAGGGGCAAGCGGCGGGCGATCCATTTCGTCCGCACTTCGATCGGTGCGTCGCGTTCTACTGCTGGCGCTGCATGCGCGACGACCGCTGACGACGTCGCGATGGCGTCGCGCGTCGTGGCTTTCGCCGCGAGGTGCTCGATCACTCGTGCATAGGATTCGGCCAGGCGCGCACGCTTCATGTCCGCCCAACGCTCGAACTCATGCGTGTCGTTGATGAAAAATCCGTCGAGAAACGGCCCGCCATACAGTGCCGCGGCCTTTTCGAAATCGCCGGCCGCGACAGCCGCCTCGAACTCCGACACGTCGCAGCGCACGATGCTCAAGTCGATGCTGAGCTGATCGCCAGTTGTGCGGATGGCGTGCTCGCCAATCAGCTTGCGCAGCTCATAGACAGCGGTCTTGAGCGAATTGCGGCCGCGCTCTTCGTCGCCCTCGGGCCAGAGCAGCGCGATGAGCTTGTCGCGGCTCATCGGGCGGGCGCTGGTGGCGAGCAACGCGAGCAGGGCAAGCCTGCGACGGTGAGCGGCGGGGCCGCCGAGCGGGGCGTCACCGAGCTGAATGACAGCGCCGCCCAGGAATTTCAGCGCCGGCGCCGATTCAGGAGTGAGCATCGTAACGCTCGACAATGGTTCACGTTGCGCGCAAACGCAAGTAACAAATTACTCGCAGATTACCGGTGCTTCACCGGTTCGGCGTATTGTGGGCACCCGATCCCAACGGAGCCCCAAATGAAGCGCCCGGCTTTGATCTCGTCCAATCGGCCTCGCAACTCGCTGACGCGCCTCGCGCGCGCATGCGCGCTGCTCGCTCTGACCGTCCCGGCCAGCTGCATGGACCGCGATGTTGTCGCGCCGGCAGGACTCGTCGCGTCGCGTAACTCGGCCGCGCTACACTCGGCTGAGCCGGCGGGTTTCGCGCTCGCGTTCAACGGCGCGACGTCCTCGGCGGCGACGCCCAACGGCGCAGTCGCGACGACACAAATCGACGACATCAGGATCGAGGCATGGGTAAAGTGGAATGGTCCCGGCGCCGCGGACGGGATGATCTTCTACAACGGCCACTCGGGCGTCACCGGGTGGGGCTTCTTCGTCGAGAATGGCACAGGACGCGTGGGAATCCTCGCGGGTGGCGTCTTCGCAGACTTCAGCACTCTCGCGCTGGCGGTCGGGCAATGGCAGCACGTGACCGCGGAGCGGATCGCCAGCGTCATCACCGTGAACGTGGACGGGGCGACTTTCAGCTTCGGCGGTGTCGGCGTGAATGGTATCGGCGGCTTCGGCGAGCGTACTCTCGTCGGACGAGGAACGGGTGCCGGCGATCTGGATGATACGCCCAACGGCGTCTTCAACGGCTTGATCGACGACGTGCAGATCAGCACGTCGTCCGGCACGCTCATCGAACGGTGGACCTTCGACGAAGGCAGCGCCGATGTTACGACTGGCGACAATGGCACCGCGCTCTTTCTCCGCAACTTGGAGCTGGTGTTCCAGGGGCAGCAGATTGCAGTCGACATCAACCCGAGGAACGACAGACGCGTTCGCCCCGAGATGCCGGGCGGCAAGATCGACGTCGCTGTCTACTCCAGCGCCGGGTTCGACGCTTCGACCATCGACCCGGCGACCGTGCAGTTCGGTCCAGCGCACGCGTCGCCACGCAACAAGGCCGAGCACGTGGACGTGAATCACGACGGCCGCAAGGATCTCGTGTTCTCGTTCGAGGTCGCCGCAACGGGCATCACCTGCATGCACACGACGGCCTGGCTGCTCGCGTCCACGCGCTCCGCCGAGCTTGTCGCCGGCGTTGATGGCGTCCGGACGCTGGCGACAGAGCTGCCCGCCACGACGAAGATCGTGCGCTGCGACGCACCCAGAATTCTGGCGACGGACATCACCCCCGACGCCGAGTTTGGCAACGCGCTCGACGTCAATGACCTCGGCCAGGTCGTCGGGAATTACATTCTGCCGGAGCAGGACCAGTCAGCTTTCCGATGGAGTAATGGAGTGCTTACTCTCCTGCCGTCCTCCGGATTTTCGAACGCACGCGCCATCAGCGAGGCCGGGCACACCATTGGCTCGATGCGTCCGTCCGGCGCAACGGTCACGACGCAGTTCATCTGGCAAGGAGACGTCGTCACCGACATTGTCAGCGAAGCCACGACCCTGACCACGACAGCCGTCAATTCGCAAGGGGAAGTGGCCGGAACCGGATTCGTCGTCGGCAGCGTACCGCTGCAACGCTTCGCGTTCCATTGGCAGAATGGCGCCACCACGCGCTTCGCTGATCAACCGGGAATGCGCACGCCGAGTGCCGTTGCCATCAACGAGAGTGGGCAGATCGCCGGTGGCTTCCTCGGCGCGACCAATTCGATTCGCGACGTGTATCTGTGGGATCACGGTGTCTTCACCGTGCTCTCAACGCCACCCGATCCGGCGCCAGCCTCTGATTTTGCGCGGGGGCTGAACGATCTTGGCCAGGTGGTGGGCCAAAGCTTCGATGCCGCGGTTCAAAGGTCCTTCGCCACTGTCTGGACGACTTCTGGCGCCACGCGAATCGGAACAGAGCCAGGGAACGGCGTCGCCATCAACAATCTTGGGCAGGTCCTCAACAACGCGTCTGGATTCCCCTCCATCTGGACCGGAAGCACGTCGCGGACACTCGAGACGCTCGGCATGTTCGCTAGCGCAAGCAGGATGAACGAGCTTGGCCAGGCGATCGGCCTGCTCGACTTCACCTTCCCGGTGTTCTGGGACGGGACCGGCAAAGCGTTCCGTCTGACCGGTGGGCAATACACACCCTCGTTCGCCACAACTGTCGCGATGAACAACAAGGGTCAAGTGGTCGGTCGCTACCGCAGGCCGGACTTCACGGAGCACGCGGTGCTATGGACGATCACGTGGGCCGTGGACGAGGAGGACTAGAGAGAGACGCCCGTGACGCTTAACGGATCGCCTCTCCCCTCTCGAAATCGTACAACGTCGTTTGACGAAGCCGGTAATAGGCCATCCAGTAGTTGCGGAGCGCCTGCAAGTACTGGTTGACGGCTTGGTCCTTCTCGTTTTGCGCGATGTACAGGTTGTCGATCCCGATCCGTCCGATGACGTAACGGTTGTACGCGACCTCGAAGCGTTTCGCGGCGACCGTGTCCGCTTTGGCGGACACGCTGAGGTTGCGGCGCGCTTGCGACAACTGCAGGGCCGAAAAGTGTGCGTCCTGTGAGAGCTGCTCGCGGGTCTGTCGCGAGGTCGCTTCAACGCGCTTCTGGTTCACTTTGGCGGCCTGGACGTCAGCGCCACGCGCGCCCCAGTTGAAGACGGGAATCGACAGCTGCATCTGAAAGCGTTGCGACTGCAGGAGGTCCTGATAGACGAGATCCATCTCGGGGCCGGTCTGATTGAAGCCGACGCTGGCTTGCAGCATGGCGCCGGGCCCGCCGGCAAGCCTCGCCTCGGCAATGCGCCGCCGCGCCTGTACCGCCTGGAGCTCGAGATCACTCATCTGCGCGCGGTTTGTCATCGCTTGCGTGACGGCGATGGTCGTGTCGGCCTCGAACTCGGGAACGCTCGCCGGAATCACGATCTCGACGGGCGCGCCGAGCGGGAGATTCACGGCGAGCCGGAACCCCGCGAGGCGGCGCGTATACTCCAGCTTCGCGTTGTCCAACGCCGCGCGGGCGCGGAGGAGGGCCAGCTCGCTCTGCAGCAGATCGTTTTCGCCGATCTTGCCGATCTCGAGCCGTCCCTTGTTCAGGTTGTACAGCGTATCGTTCGTCGCGGCGTTCTTGATCGCGTTCTCGAGCGTTCGTTGGGCGAGATACAGCTCGAAGAACGCTTCGGTGGTCTGGAGCGCGACGCCCTCACGGGACTCGAGGTACTGCCGTTCCGCGGCGTCCAGCTTGATGTCCTCCTCGCGGCCATTCCAACGGAGGATGTTCGGTCGAAGTAGCGGCTGCTGGATCGAAAACGTCACCGGCGACGACGTCCACGTGCGCGTGAGCTCGGAGCTGCGTGTATACTCGACGCGGCGCAGCGAGGAGCTGACGAAGAAGTTGCCGCCGGTCCAGGGGAGTTGCTGTCCGATCGTGAGGCCCGCGTCGGCCTGCGTGGTCTGCACGGGCCTAAACTCGATCGTGCCATCCTGCTGCGTGATCGGCTGGATGTCCTTCTGGAACAGCGGCGCATTGCCCGTGAGCGACAGCTGCGGCAGCCGGCGGGCGCTGAACGCGCGCTCGTTCGCCCGCGCCGCATCCCGCGTCGCCGTGACCGCCGTGGCCTGATAGCTCTGCCGCTGCGCGCGCTCGACCGCCTGCTCGAGCGTCATCTGCTGCGTCTGGGCGTGTAGTCCGAAGGGAAGGAACAGGAAAGCACCTAGCACCCGGTACCGATTCATATGATCACTCATACCTGAGACAGACGACGGGATCCTGACGCGCCGCACGGTATGCGGGCATGATCCCGAACATGACGCCGACGGTAAACGAGACGCCGAAGGCGACGAACACCGAAACGTACGAAACGATGGTCTTGATGCCGGCGAACTGTTCGATGCCGAGGCTGAGTCCTCCGCCGACGAGGATGCCGGCGACGCCTCCCGCGACGCTGATCAGCACGGCCTCGCTCAAGAACTGAAACAGGATGTCCTTCTGCGTGGCGCCCATCGCGCGTCGCACGCCGATCTCCTTGATACGCTCGAGGACCGACGCGAGCATGATGTTCATGATCCCGATCCCGCCCACGATGAGCGAGATCGAGGCGATCGCGCCGAGCACGATGTTGAAGATCGTCTTGGTGCGCTGCTCCTGTTTGAGCAGCAGCTCCGGCACGGTGATCTCGAAATCGATCATGGTATTGTGGCGGCGCTGGAGCATGCGCCGAATCATTTCGGCCGCGGCGGGGACGTACTTCGACGTGTCCACCCGCACGATGATCTTGTCGAGCTGGTTGCGGTTCATCCGCTCCTGGCGCGTCTCCTCGTCCTCCTGCGGCGTGTCCGATGTGGTGAAGACGCCGGGCCGCGACGCGAGCTCGATGTCCCGCTGAGTGACTTTCGCGCGGTTGCGGAACCGCGTGAGCACCGTGTGAATCGGGACGTAGACGTCCATGTTCGCGTCGCGAATGCCGAGGCGTTGAGACGTCTCACGCGAGACCGCGCGGTCGTCGAGCACTCCGACGACGGTGAGCCAGGTCTCGCCGACCTTGATCGGCTTGCCGATGGCGTCTTCCGTGGTGAAGAAGCGGCTGCGGACGCCGCGACCGATGATCGCGACCGGCCGCCCGTACTGCACCTGGGTTGTCGTAAACCACGCGCCGGACGTCAGCAAGAGGTTGTTCAGACGGAAGTAAGTGGTGTCGACGCCCACGAGCTTGCCCGACCGGCGATGTCCCTCGCGCGTGATCATCGTGTTGAGCACGATTTCTCCGCTGGTGGTCTCGACGTGCGGCACGATCCGCCGAATCGCCTCGGCGTCCGAGTACGTCAGGCCGGGGGTGAACCTCTTTACCTGCTTCTCATCCTTCTCCTCTTGCGACGTGCCTTCCTTCTGCTCCACCAGCGGGGTGATGATGATGTTGTTCGAGCCCAACAGGCGCATCTGCTCGAGGATTTCCTGTTCCGCGCCTTTGCCGATCGCGAGCATGGCGATCACGGAGGCGACGCCGAAGAGAATGCCGAGCGACGTGAGCCCCGCCCGCAACTTGTTGTGCGCCACCGCGCCGACCGCGATCCGCATGCTGAAGAGAACGTGCGCGATGAACAGCGCGCGCAACTGCGCGAGCGTTTCCCGGTTGAAGCGCATCGCCTGCTTCAGGGCTTCTTCAGCGACGCGCTCGGCACGAGAGCGCCAGGCGACGCCGGCTTCGCGCCCGCCGGGGGCGCGCCGCTCTGGAGCGTCGCCGCCTGCGCCGAATCTCCCGTCAGGATCTTCGGTTTCAGCGAGGGACCGGTGAGCCGGGCGATTTTCATCCGTTCCCCGTCGATCGGCGGCGCGAGCAACACGCGTTCGTTTTCCTTCAGCCCGCGGAGCACGACCACTTCGTCGTCGCTCATGGTTCCGGTCTCGATCTCCTGCTTCTCCCCGCCGTCCTTCTTGTAGACGACGGTCACGCCGCTGTCCGTCGAGACGGCCTCGATGGGGATGTAGAGCACGTCCTTGATCTTGAGCGTCTCGATCGCGTTGGACGTCGTCATTCCCGGTCGCAATGTCGTATCGGTCTGCGTCAACAACACCTTCACCTCGAACACCTTCGAATCGGTGTTGGGACGCTGCTCGCCCACGTTGGCGACCTCGGTGACTTTCCCCGTAAACGATTTCTCCGGATCGGAATCCAGGGAAATCTTCACCGGTTGGCCGACCGCGAGCTTACGGATGTCGATCTCGTTGACGTATGTCACCGACTCCATGATCGACAGGTCGGGAAGCGTCGCGACGGTTGGCTCCCACGGATTGATCTGTGCGCCCACGCCCTTCTTCTTGCCGTTCCACTCCTTCTGGTAGATCACCATGCCGGCGGCGGGGGCGCGAACCGTGAAGTTCATCATGACTTCCTGGACGACCTTCACCAGGTTGCGCTGCCGCTCGAGGTCGGCGCCCACCTCGCGCATTTTTGCCTGCGCCTGGCTCGTCTTGGTGACGTAATCCTTCTTCGCCTGCGCCAGCGCGCGCTCGGCCTTTTCGAGGTCGATCTCCGCCTGGCGTTTGACCGTGGGTGCTTCGTAGATCGCCTGTTCCTTCGCGAGCTTCTTCTCCTCGAGGCCCAGCTCCATGCTGCGCATCTCTTCGCGCGCCTTGGACAGATTGAGCGTCGAGTCGAGCATCGCCTGCTCGTACTGCGCCTCGGCTTTCTGAAACGCGAGCGTCACTTCGGCCAGCTTGGAAGCGATCGTCGAACGATCGAGCTCGGCGACGACGTCGCCTTCCTTCACCACCGTTCCCTCCGGAACGATGGAGGCGATTTTCATCTGGTACTGGTTCGCTTGCTGCGCGTTCGCCGGGCCGGTGATCTGGACGAACTTCTTCGCGCGCATCTCGCCGGAGGTGTTTACGATCACCTTGAACTCGCCCTTCTTCACGCGCGCAACGAGCGAGTTGTCGTCGGAGCCGGTATCGCGCGCCATCAGCCAGGCGCCGGGAGTCGCCAGGAAAAGGGCAACGGCCCCGATGATGAACCAGCGGTTGCGAATGATTCGCATGGTGAAAAATCGCCTGGAATTTGTGGCGGGGAAGGTGGTGTCCGGAGCGACGCCAATAAGACACCGGAAACCCGTAAATCGTTGGCTCCCGCCATCGTACAGAGTGGGCGCGCCGTGCGCCTCGTGCAACCTCGTTAATGAAGACGTAATCGCGTCTCCACGCTTCAAAGACGCGCTGCAATCGGTTAAGGTTTCGCCGTTACTGCGAGCTGCGGGCTCGCCCACTTTGTGTGACACAAGCTGTCTGGTTCGTGGGACCCGGGTGACGTACGTCACGCCCTTGGAACTCAATAACACGCTGCCACGTAAGGCTTTAGCGCATTCTACCGTACGGCACGCAGAGAGCATAACAAGCCCATGCGGTCCGTCCTTCACAAGGAAAAACTATGCGTCGCCTGGACGCTCCAGTGGTCCACAGCCGGATTGCCGTCGCTATGGCGCTCGCGCTCGTCGCGGGCTGCGGCAAGCACTACCTGAATCAGTACGACTTCAGCGACAAAACATTGGCTCTCGTCTACATCGAGCCGCCCGCACCCGAGCTCCTGCATGGGTGGTACAACCTCGACGTCGATGGCAACGCCATTCAAACGGTCGTCCAGGCGGGCGCCAAAGTCGCGAAAGAGGTCGAAGCGCGGCGCGCGAGCGCTCGGCTCGACAGCGCGGCGCAACGTGTCGACGTCGCGTCCCGGTTGGCCCAACGAACCCTCGAGCGCGCCAGCCGGTATCTCGGAACGCGGATGGTCGTCACGCCCGATGGCGCGGACTACGTGCTCGAGATCCACATGCGCAGCTTCGGCATCGATGCGCGCTCCAATCGAGCGACCTACCTCTTCACGCGCGCCGAAGCGGTGCTGTTGGACCGCAAAACCGGCCGCGAGATCTGGAGCGAAGACGTGCGGGGCACCGACCGGCTCACGCCGTACGTCGTGGGCACGCGCAGCGTGCCGAGCGCGGTTTTCACGGCGGCAACGCTGCATACGGTGACGGTTGCCGATTTCCAGGAGGCGCTGGAGCAGCTGACTACCTATACGTCGAATCTCATTACCAATGAGCTGAGAGAGAAGCTACGGGACGTGAGGGACCGCTGAGCGGAGTTTGGGGAACGGGGAACAGGGCCCCTTTCCCCGCTCCCTGGTCCTCGTTCCCTATTCGATCTGGCCTATTCCGGCCTCGACAAGGTATGCTGCCGTCATGCCTCATCCCTATGACTCGATCCCGGAGCTCGCTGGGATAGCGACGTACCAGTCCGCGGCGCGCGTTGGCTTCTCTGTGGCCGACAATGTCCAGCGGCTGCTCCAATACCACTGGACCGAGCGAACGCTGATGGCGACGCTCGTCGCGCACATTCCCGCGATGCCGATCTGGGAAGTGAAATGCGCGATGGCCATGCACCAGTGGCAGAGCGCCGAGCATGTCGAGGCGCTGCGAGCGCGCATCGCGGAGATGCGCAATCCCGTTCCCAATCTCGACGCGGCGCCGAACGACGGAGGCGTCGCCGGCGTCGCCGAAG
>JBBDXZ010000152.1:0-53253 GCA_040902075.1 Gemmatimonadaceae bacterium | reverse complement strand
TTCCAATTCTCGACGCGGCGCGGGCGGCGGCGGGGGGCGCGGGGGGCGCCGGCGGCGCCGGCGTCGCCGAAGTGCTCGAGGCGCTCTCGCGCGCGCACGATCCCGCGGAGATCGTGGAGGGGATCTACGGTGTTGCGTATCCCGCTCTGGCCGACGCGTACCGGGCACACGTGGCAGAGACGAATCCCCTGGTTGACTATCCCACGCGCCGATTGCTGCGTTTCGCGCTGCAGGAGACGGAGGACGCGATTGCGTGGGGCAAGGCGGCGCTCGCGGCGATGACGAGGGCGTCGTCAACCGTGCCCGTCGAGGCGAGTCGCTTTCATCCGCGGCGCGACGAGCGCTTTCACGGCCAGTACAACTTCGAGTTTCCACCGCACGTCGTGTACAACATGAGCGAGGTGCCGGCGGACGAGCGCAACCTCGCGCTCCTCTGCAAGCGTGCCCTGGAGATGGACGTCCCAGAGATGATGGCGTCGTTCATGACCGAGCGGACCGGGCAACCGTGGGAGTTCTACCGCGATTACTCGCGCCAGCTATGGGACGAGGCGCGGCACGCGATGATGGGCACAGTCGCGCTCGAGGCACGAGGCATCGATTGGAAGGCCGAAGTCCCGCTCAACGTGAGCTTTGCGCTGCGGCTCAATCTCCACGCGACGCCTCTGGAGCGTCAGACGATGTTGTATGCGATCGAGCAGTCGCTGATGCCCGGGGAGACCGGGAAGCGGTTCGAGTACGAAACCGCCGTCGAAGCGGGCGACGCACTCTCAGCGCACTTTCACGACTATGACTGGGCCGATGAAGTGCTGCACGCGCAGATCGGGCGACGGGCCCTGAAGCGCGACGGCATCTCGCCGCAGCAGGCGGCGGAGCGCGCCCACGAGGTTCATGAAAAGACCTGGGCAGCGCTCGATCGGTATCGGTCGCGGGACCCACAAGAGGGCTGGTGGGCCGCTTTCGTACGCAAAGCGCTCGGCAAGGAGAGCGCCGTCGCTGGTCAGAGGGACCTCGGCCCGATCAATATGTTTAGCGAATGAAGGTTCCCTGGGGCCAGTGGAATCCGAGTAGGATGGTTCGAGATCGGGCCACCGGAATCCGAGTAGTGATCGACTACCAACTAACGACTCGGATTCCGGGCAGATGTTCTCGAAGGTCGCTCATGCGCGACGCACAGTGGAACGCCGAATCACCCTCAGCAGAAACAGCAGCACTACCGCCCCGATGAAGGCGACGAAGATGACGCCCGCCAGCCCGCCAAAGGGCGTGCCCGCTCCCAAAGTCCGAAAGATCCATCCCCCGACAAAGGCGCCCACGATGCCTATAATGATGTCGCCGATGAGGCCGTAGCCGCCGCCCATGACGAGGGATGCGAGCACTCCAGCCACTAATCCAACGATGAGCCAGGTCAAAATGTCCACGATGCACTCCGTGCGGGTTCATCGCCGATCGGGGCAACTGCTGTGCCTGTAATCGATCGCCGCGCGTTCGTTCGAGAATCGGGCACGGCGGTGGCGGCATTCGTCCTCGCCCCACCATACGTGCTCCGCACCCGGTTCAACCACGACATCGTGCTGCGCGGCGGCACGGTGTACGATGGATTGGGCAACCCGGGAGTCATCGCCGACGTCGCCATGAGCAATGGGCGCATCGCCGCGATCGCGCCGCGCATCGTCGACACCGGCCAATTCGAGATCGACGCGCGCGGGCTTGCGGTCGCTCCCGGTTTCGTCGACATCCACTCGCACGGCGACGGCACGCTGTGGGACGACCCGCGCGCGGAATCGCTCGTCCGGCAGGGCATCACCACGATCGTCGTAGGGCAGGACGGGAGCTCGCGCGCGCCGCGCGAGGACTATCCCGACGACGCCAACCGGCGCTTCGCGACGTTCATTGAGCTGTGGCGCGCCCTCAATGACCTCCGCCCATCCGTGAACGTCGCGTCGATGGTCGGACTCGGCACCGTCCGCGCGGCGGTGATCGGTGGGAACAACCGGCCCGCTACACGCGCCGAAATTGAGCGCATGGCGTCGCTCGTTCAGGCCGCGCTGGCCGCTGGCGCCTGTGGCGCGTCGTCGGGACTGGAGTACACGCCCGGAGCGTTTGCGTCGCTCGAAGAGCTGATCGCCGTCTGCAAGCCACTCGCCGAGCGGAGGCTACCCTACGCGACTCACATGCGTAACGAGGACGACCGGCTGCTCGACGCGATCGACGAATCCCTCGCGGTGGCCCGCGGAGCGGGGTGTCCGCTTCAAATCTCCCATCTGAAGACTCAGGGACCCCGCAACTGGGCGAAGCTCGATGACGTCTTCGCGCGCATCGCCAGCGCCAACGCCGCGGGGATCGACGTCGCCTTCGACCGCTATCCGTACATCGCGTACCAGACCGGACTGACGAACCTCTTTCCGGTCTGGAGCCGGGACGGAAGCAACCAGGCCTTCCTCGCCCGGCTGGACGACTCGACCACCGCGCCGCGCATCCGTTCGGAGACGCTTGCGAAGGTGGAGCTGATCGGCGGCTGGGACAACGTGCAGATCGCCGCCGTGAACCACCCGAGCGACAGCTCGGCCGAAGGCAAGCCGCTGGGAGCCTACGCCGCCGCACTCGGGGAGGAGCCGTACCAGTTCGCGACGGATCTCCTCAAGCGAAACCGGGCGAACGTGGGGATGGTGGGGTTCGCGATGAGCGAAGAGAACATCGACCGCATTCTCGCTCATCCGCGCGGGATGGTGTGCTCCGACGGCGGAGCGGTCGCCGTCGATGGGGCGGCCCGCCGCGGCCACCCGCATCCCCGGTCGCTGGGCTCCTTTCCCCGCATTCTCAGCAAGTACGTTCGCGAACGGCGCACACTGACGCTTCCGCAGGCCATCCAGAAAATGACCTCGCTCCCCGCGTCCCGCGTCCGATTGGATCGCGGGCGGCTCACAGTTGGCGGCGCCGCGGACGTCGTGGTCTTCGATCCAAACACCGTGGAGGATCGCGCGACATTTGCCCAACCGTTCGCCTACCCAACTGGAATCAAGGCTGTCATCGTCGCTGGCTCGGTCGCCCTGCTCGACGGCTATCGCGGCGACCAGCGTGCGGGCAAGGCTCTTCGGGCTGTTGAAGTTTGACGTTTGAGGTTTCATGCTTGAGGTTTGTTGACCAAATGCCAATGCGCGATCACATCCTGAAGTTGTACGACTACCATCACTGGGCGACGGATCGCATCCTCGACGCGCTGGCGCCGGTGTCCGCCGAACAGCTCGACCGGCAATGGGGAGGCAGTTTCGGGACGGGCCGCGCCCTTCTAAGGCACGTGGTCGGAGTCGAGCGGCTCTGGTGCGACCGCTGGAACGGCAACTCACCCAAAGCGCTGCCTGATTATCCAGCGAAGAGCGCCGGCGACGCGTTTCGCGCGGAATGGGAGCGGATCAAAGGTGATCAGCGGCGCTTCCTGGACGGTCTCACGAACGACCGGCTCGCCGCCGACCTGAGCTACGTCAACATGAAGGGGGAGCGCTGGACCTATCAATTGGCCGAGGTGCTCCAGCACGTGGTGAATCACGGCACCTACCATCGAGGCCAACTCACGCATCTGTTGCGCGATCTCGGCTCGACGGCCCCATCCACCGACTATCTGATCTTCATCCAGGAACGCGCCGCTTCGGCCCGGTGAGGATCGAAACATCAAGCTTGGAACGTCGAACCTCAAACTTCTAACGCCGTTGACGTGAACTGCGTTTGACGTTTGACGTTTGACGTTTGACGTCTGAGGTTTCACGCTTGAGGTCGAGACCACTAGCGACGCGGCGGCGCAGGTGGCTCACCTAGTGCGGCGAGCAAGTACACGAGATTCGCCGTGCCGTCCATGATCGGCTCGTTTGTCGAGTAGTCGCCGATGTCGTCGTGATACACGATGAAGCCGGTATTGAACCGCGCAAACTCGTCGGGCTGCGCCAACCGGATGCCGCGCAGATTCTGATAGATGGAGCGGTACACCGGTCCGTCGAGCAGCCCGCCGAGCAGCACGTGCACGCCGAGCCGGCTCGCGTGCGACGAATGCGGATCGCGCGCCCAGGTGCCGCCGTTCGGATAGCCGATCACCATCGAGACGCCCCACGGATTGACACCAAAGACCCAATCGATTGCCGCCTGCTCGTACTCCCGGAACTTTGCGTCGCCCGTCATCCGCCGGTACAGCAGCGCTTGTGTGGCGAATGAGGTCATCAGGTTGTTGGAGCACCAGATGAATGGAACGCCGATGCGGAATCCGTTGTTCGCTCGGCTCACGACCCCTTCGATCCCTCGCCGATAGTACGAGACCAGCGTCGCGCGCGCCCCGGGATCGGCGTCGCGCCAGAGCGAGAAGTGCCCGTTGTTGTGCCAGGGGAACCACTGATAGTGACGCGCCGTGTCGGCGCCCATCCACGGCGTGACGGGCTCCGCGGCTGCGTATTCCACGCCTTGCTCGAGGTATGCGCGATCGCGCGTCAATGCGTACAGCTCGGCTGCGCCGAGCTCCATGTCATCCGTCCAGTTGTCCTCTTCGTAGAAATAGGGCGCGCCCGCCGGCGCCGTTTGGCATACGCCGGGATGCCGTCTACCCAGCGCATACGCGGCCGTCGCTTTGTGTCGGAGGAGACGGGCAAAGCCCGAGTCGCGGCTGAACGCTGCCGCGCCGAGGCCGAACGCCGAGGCGTACTTGCCCGCCGTGGAGGCGAAGCCGGTCGAGCGATTCTTGTGCTGGAAAAGCCCCTGCGGCCGGCCGGTGCATGGGTATACCGGACGTTCGCGACCCTTGCCCCAGCCGTAGTCCGACGTGTCGTTGGTCATGAGGTCGAAGTACGCGTGGTCGCGATCGTCGGCGATTTGGTTGTACATCTCCGAATCGCTGGGAAACATGCGCGTTAGCCACTCGAGCCCATGGCGTGCTTCGTCCAGGACGTCCGGCACGCCATTCCCGCCCGGGACGCCGCGCGCGTCGAAGGCGTCGGCGAAGGCTTGGGGGTGATCGCGAAATGCCGCGAGCATGAGGTAGGTCGCGTTGGCCGACGTCGTCACGTACTGGAGGAAGTCGGACGCGTCCGCCCATCCACCGCTCACCTTCGCGAACCTCACGACACGCCCGGAGTCGTCGATAACGTTCCCGTCGAACCGGTGCACCGAGTCCCGGAACAGCGGATTCCAGCCCGATCGCTGCTGCCGCATGTAGTACAGCAGGGTGTCGGCTCCTCCCGCGTAAACGTCGCGTCCGATGCGGAACGTCGGCGACGTAAGGCCGTTGGCGGCGATGGTGTACCGGCCTGGCGCTCGCAGTGTCGTGAAGTCGAGCCTGTGCGTTATCGCGCAGGGGCCAAACGATCCGGCGACGGTCGCCGATCGCGGTCCGACCACGACTCGACCGCGCTCATCCCTAACGGTGAACGTCTGGATGCGAGCGGAGTCCAGCGAGCAGACGACCGCGACCTTGGGCGCGTCCGGGAGATAGCCGACCTGGTTGACCCGTATGAAACTGGTGCTGTCGGCGGCCAGGGCCAGTAGAATGGGAAGCACGGGGACAAATTTAGGGAGCAGGGACTAGGGAGCAGAGGAGCAGGCAGCAGGGAGCAGGGAGCAGCGCTGTTTTCCTGCTCCCCTGCTCCCCTGCTCCCCTGCTCCCCTGCTCCCGGCGAAACTCCAGGGCAGCACCTCCCGTAAGAGAGCCATGACCGCTACCGGAGCCGATCGATA
Organism: Gemmatimonadaceae bacterium; assembly: GCA_040902075.1. Classification (GTDB taxonomy): domain Bacteria; phylum Gemmatimonadota; class Gemmatimonadetes; order Gemmatimonadales; family Gemmatimonadaceae; genus DASPMP01. Next base: position 47,544 of record JBBDXZ010000152.1, on the reverse strand, counting down.
ATGCTCGCCGCCATCCTGCGCTTGTTCGCGCTGCGTCCCTTCCTGACCCTCGCCGTGCTCGGCATCCCGGTCATCATCCTGATCGCCGTCGGCCTGATCACGATCTGGGCGGTGAAGTTCCTGGTTTTCATCGTTCTGCCGATTTGCCTGGTCGTTTGGGTGTTCCGGAAACTGTTCAGGAACGATCCCGGCCCCAGCATTTAGCCCAGCCCCTAGCCCCTAGCCCCTAGCCCTTAGAGCAGGGCGGGCATTCGCGAGGGAGTGAGGCGCCAGTCAGCCATCACGGTCTCGAAGACGCGCGCTTCGACGAAGGTGGTGAGCAGCGCCTTGTCGAGCATCCCATCCTTGGCCTCCATCGTCAGGATGTCGAGCGCGCGCTCGTAGGGCACGGCACGCTTGTAGGGCCGATCGGTTGCCGTCAGCGCGTCGAAGATGTCCGAGATGGTCATCATTCGCGTCTGCACCGGAATGTCGTCGCCCGTGACGCGCCGCGGATACCCGCGGCCGTTGAGCTTTTCATGGTGGCCGTACGCGATTCCCGGGATTCCCTTGAGCTCGCGCGTCCACGGGATTTGCTCGAGGAACCGATACGTGTGCGTCACGTGGGACTCGATCTCACGGCGCTCCTGGTCGTCCAGGTTACCCTTCCGGATCATCAGGAAGCGCAGCTCCTCGTCGCGGAGAAGGGGACGTTCGACGCCGTCGAAATCGACGTACGTGCGCTCGTTGATGTCCCGGAGCTCCTCGAAGCTCCCTTCCGGTAGCACCGTCGGCTCGTTCGCGCGGACGATCGAGTCGAGAAATTTCTGCAACTCCTCCCGGCGCGTGCGGCGAATGGCGTTGAGTCGTTCCGTGGCCTCCTGGTAGCTCTTCTCGCCGTGCGTCGCCAGGTAGTTCCCGCGCTCGCGCTCGAACTGCAGGTCGGCCGCCTGGATCAGGTACGCGAAGCGGTGGCGGATGACGTCCAGATCCCAAGGGTAGAGCTTTTTCTGCTTCACCAGCACCTGCTCCCGGACGCCGACCTTGCCGAAATCGTGCAAGAGTCCCGCATATCTCAGCTCGCGGAGCTGGGTGCGATTGAACTTGAGGTCCTTGTACGGGCCCGATCCGCCGCGGTCCACGGCTTCGGCAAGTCCGATCGTCAGCGTGGCGACCCGTCCTGAATGACCGGACGTGGTGGGATCGCGTGACTCGATCGCCGTGACGGCGGCCGTGACGAATCCCTCGAACAGCTTCTCGATGTCTTCGTACAGCAAGCTGTTCTCGATGGCCACCGCGGCCTGCGACGCGAGCGCGTTCACCAGCTCCACCGAACGCTGATCGTACGGAGTGACCTCGCGCTCGACCACGGATTCGGATGAGAGCGTGGCGTCGGAGTTCCGCTTCCGGTTGATGAGCTGCAGCACGCCGATGACTTCGTCCTTGTGCGTCCGCATCGGCAGCACGAGCATCGATTTCGTGCGGTATCCAAACTTCTCGTCGAAGCTGCGATTCTGCTTATAGGTGACGTCTTCGGGGAGCAAGTAGACGTCCGCGATGACCAGGGGTTGTCCCGTGGCCGCGACATAGCCCGAAAGGCTGGCGTGATCGACTTTGACCGTGGACTCGGAGAAGGGAAGGTTCGGGATCGAGGAATTCTGCGAGACCTTGAATCGCAGCTTCTTGGGCGGGCCGTTGTCTTCAGTCCGTTCGGCCAGATACAATGAGCCGGCGTCGCTGTTCGTGATCCGGCGCGCCTGGGCCAGGATCATGTCGAGCAGCTTCGTGAGATCGCGCTCCTGCGATAGCGCAACGCCGACGCGCGTCAGCTCGGTGAGCTCCTGATAGCGTTGCTGTTCGTGCTCCCTGGCGGTGCGCTCGGCGAGAAGAGCCGCCGCGTGTCGGAAGGCGCCGCGGAGCTGTGTGAGCACCGCCCCCACGGGCGCTTCCCCGGCGACGAAGCTCGTAAGCAGGTCCGCGGGAAAGTCCTCAGCCGGTTCCTGCTCGTCCGTGTCTCCGAGGCCGACCAGGGCTGCGATGGCGGCAAGCTCCTCCAGCGTCTCCCGGACGCCACCCACCGACTGGAGCAACGCGCGATCCAGCGCGATCACGATTGGCCGGCGTTCCTCGGCCAGCGCCGCCGTGGTGGGCAGGGCTGGTATGCGGCGCACCTCGATGTCGTCTTCGCGACGACCGAGGGGAGCGGCGGATATTGTCCTGCCGAAGGCAACGAGGAGGAGAGGTTTCACTTCCAGAAGTATCGGCCGGCGTCGGCTGAAAGAGAGCGGAAGTAAATCGCCGGCGGACCTTCCGATCCGCCGGCGACCAACATGTATTGTGGTCCTTTACGCGGACAGCTTTTTGATCTTCTGCTGGACCGGGGCGTAGTCGGGAAACACCACGTCGACGCGCTTGTAGAGCTCCACGGCCTTGGACTTGTTGCCCGCATCTTCTTCTTCCAACGCCTTGGAGTAGAGCATGGCGGTCTTCATGTCCATCTTGCGGCTCGGCTTGGCGTGGGCCACTTGCGCTGCCGGCCTTTCCTTCGAAACGCCGATGGCTGCCGGCTTGGACTCACTCGCCGGGGCGGGCTTCGCTTCGGCGACCTGGGCCGGGTTCGCGGCCGCGGCTGCCGGCTGACCTGCTGGCGTCGCACCCATGCCGCCCGCTTCGCCCACGCGAAGCGCGGGGATCTTCATGTCGGTGCTCAACCTCTCCGAAAGCTGCGCGATCATGCCGAGCACGTCGTCGCCCTTCGCATTGATGCGCGTCGGGTTGCCGATGACCGTGGTTTCGACGTTGATGGTGCGGCCCGTGAGGACGAAGTTGCCGCGTCCGTCGCTCATGAAGCCGCCGGAGATCATGTACTGCGCGCCGATGATCTTGCCGAGACGGATGGCCGTCTGCGGATCGATCGTCCCGGCCTTCGTGAGGTTCTGCTCGACGAGGAGCGACTGAATCCGCTCGCGCTCGACGACGCGCACATTTGGATTCTGTGCGAGGTCATTGACGAGAATCTCGGCCATGCCCTTGCCGACGCCGTCGTAATCGGAGTGATCTTTCCCGATCGAGTTATTGTCGAAGTACAGTACGGCGACGACTGGTTTGGCCTGGGCCTGAACCATCGCGGGTGCCGCCAGTGCGACCGCGGCGACCGCGGCGACCGCGGCGACTGCCGCACGAACGAACCTTCTCATATCTCCCCCTCGAGGTAAGTCTTTGTAAGCCATCATACAGTCAGCGTCATGCCTTCAGCCGCGGCTTCGATCTCCAGCTGAACGCCCCGTTCTTTGACGATCTCCCGGCACGCTTCGACACGTTCATCGAGCTCATCGTCGCTCCGTTCGGGCTTGTGGTGGAACAGCACGAGCGTCTCGACACCGGACTCGATAGCGAGCGCGAGCGCATCGTCGTACGTCGAATGTCCCCAGCCGCGGTAGTGGTCGTATTCCTCAGCCGTGTACGTGGTGTCATGCACCAACACTTTCGCGCCCTTCACGAATTCCACCAGCTTGGTGCGCCATCCAACCGGGGTTTCGTATTTCCCGCCCGACCCCAGCTCGTTGTCAGAGATGTAGACCATGGACCGGGCTCCATCCATCGTCTCGGTAAAGCGATACCCCAGTGCGCCACCCGGGTGCCGAACTGGAAAAGCCGATACCTCGAAGCCTTGGCGCTGCTGCTTCCTATCGTCGATCGCTGAAAAATCGATCGTCGCATCCAGCTCCTCGAAGGTGACTGGAAACACGACCGGATTCATCTGATCCCGAACGATGCGGTCGATGCTGCCCTCGAGAGTCTGGCTCCCCCAAATCGTGAAGTGGTTGCCGCGCTGAAAAATCGGTCCGAAAAACGGGATGCCCTGGATGTGATCCCAGTGAGCATGCGTAAGAAAAATGTCGCCCTTGATCGGCGCTCCGTTCGCCCGGCCGAGAAGCGATCGGCCGAGCTCCCGCATCCCCGTACCAGCATCGAGGATGATCAGCCAGCCGTCCGTGGTGCGCACTTCTACACAAGGCGTGTTGCCACCATAGCGCACTGTCTTCGGACCCGGGCTCGGAATGGATCCCCGGGTTCCCCAGAACTGGACGCGCAGACTCATTGAGCCCCTTCAAAATCATTACACATCATGTGGCGGAGAGCGTCGCTCATGCTAGGAAAACTGTCACGACTGGCCCGTGACCCCCGTCACCTTCGCAAATCCAAGTCATTCCCGAACTTGCGCCCTGTGTTCGAGCGCCTCTCGATTGGCCAGCGAGATGCGACGGCGCTCGACGGCGATCCACCCGGCATCCTGAAAGTCCTTCATCGCGCGCGACACGGTCTCGCGGCTCGCGCCGATCATCTGGGCGATGGTCTGGTGCGTGAGCGATTTCTCGATCTGGTCGTTGCCGCTTTCCTCCGACAGATCCAGCAGCAGCCGGGCGATTCGCCCTGGGACGTCGAGCAGCACCAGGCCGCCGATCTTGTCATCCGCACGACGGAGCCTGCGGGACAGCTCCCCCAACAGCGACCAGGCTACCGATGGGTTCGACTCGACGCGCTTTCTGAAGTCCTCGCGACGCAGCACGATGAGACTCGCGTCCTCCATGGCGATCACGTGTGCCGACCGGGGTTGCTCGTCGATGAGCGCGAGCTCGCCGAAATACTGGCCCACACCGAGCACGCCAAGGATGACTTCGCGGCCATCTTCCCCTATGAGCACCACCTTCACGCGACCGGACCGGACAATGAACAGCGAGTCACCGGGGTCGTTCTCGAACAGAATGACGCTCCCGCGCGGATAGGACCGCTCGCGGGTGAGCTCCGCAAAAATCTGCAATTCGTCGGGGTTCAGCGCGGTGAATAGCGGAACCGTGCCGAGGAAATCAGCCGTGGTGGAGGTCAATGGCGATGGCAGAGCGGGGAACCCCGCCTGAGCGGGACGGATGGACGGCGATGGACGGCGATGGATGGCGATGGCGCGAGTCTTCTGACGCAGGCCGCGCCGCCTGCGAAACCGACCGCCGAAGTTACGTGCAGATGCACGTAGTGTCAAAGGGGGCAAGCCGTTGTCTGGTTGTTTGTTAGGGGACTTTTCAGGTATATTTCGCGTCTTGCGAGAACGACTAGGTGCTGGGTTCTAGGTGCTGGGTGCTGAAAGGCGTCCGTCGGACCTAGCGCGGCAGCACCTAACACCCAGCACCTAGCACCTAGCCCCTTGGAGTTTTTGTGAAAGCCGGCATCCATCCCGAGTACCACACCGCCACCGTCAAGTGCGCGTGCGGCAACACCTTCCAGACGCGCTCGACCCAGGCTGAGATCCATACCGACATCTGCAGTCAGTGCCACCCGTTCTTCACGGGAAAGCAGAAGCTGATTGACACCGCGGGTCGGGTGGAGCGCTTCCGCCAGAAGTACGATAGGAAAGAGAGCTGAGTCTCCGCGATCGACTCACTGACGCGCTCACGCGGGCGCGCGAAGTCGAAGCGGCGCTCTCGGATCCTGGTACGCTGAAGGATGTTCGGCGTCTGGCCGAGCTGGGTCGTGAACATCGCCGGCTGATGCCGCTCGTCGACCTCGCGACTCGTCTGCAAAAGGAAGAAACCGAGCTGGCGGAGGCCCGCGCGCTTGCCGCCGCCGATGACCCCGAAATGGCCGCCGAGGCGGGTCGGGAAGTCGCGCACCTGGAGCAATCGGTCGCGCAGCTCCTGGCGCGCCTCACACCGCTCCTGATCCCGCACGATCCGCTCGACGAACGCAACGCCATTTTCGAGATCCGCGCGGGCACGGGGGGCGACGAGGCCGCGCTGTTCGCCGCCGATCTCTATCGCATGTACACGCGATACCTCGAGCGCCGCCGTTGGAAACCAGAAGTGCTGTCGATGTCGCCGGGCACGCTGGGCGGCATCAAGGAGGCCGTCTTCAAGGTGCCGGCCGAAGGCGCGTTTGGTGTTCTGCGGTGGGAGTCGGGCGTCCATCGCGTTCAGCGAGTGCCCGCGACGGAGAACCAGGGGCGCATTCATACCTCGGCGGCTACCGTCGCGGTGCTCCCCGAAGCGGAAGAAGTGGACGTCTCGATCGACGACAAGGATCTTCGGATCGACGTCTTTCGCGCCTCAGGCCCTGGCGGTCAGGGCGTGAATACGACCGATTCCGCGGTGCGCATCACTCACCTTCCCACCAACATCGTCATCCAACAGCAGGATCAGCGGTCCCAGATCCAGAATAAGGCGAAAGCGATGGAGATCCTGCGAGCACGCTTGCTGGATCTGAGAGTGTCCGAGCAAGAAGCGGAGCGTTCGCGAATGCGGAAGACCCAGGTGGGCACCGGCGATCGCTCGGCGAAGATCCGGACGTATAACTATCCGCAGAGCCGCGTGACCGATCATCGCATTCACTACACGACGCACGATCTGCAGGGCGTGATGGACGGGGACATCGAGGAGTTGATCCAGAAGCTGAAGATGGCCGACGTGGAGGAAAGGCTCAGTGGCTAACGTCGGACGTCGGACGTCGGCGTCGGTCGTCGGGACCAGCCAGAGCGTCGGTCATCTCGTCGAGGAGGTTGCCAGTCGGCTCGCCGGTTGTGCGGAGCCGACGCGTGAAGCGCGCGATCTGATTGCCGCGCTGCTCGACGTCCCGCGCCACTGGCCCTTATTGCGCGAGAACAAGTGGGTCGATAGCGACACCTGGCAGCGCGCGTGCGCGGCCGCGGATCGGCGCGCGAAGGGAGCCCCTCTCGCCTACGCGGTGGGACGCGCCAACTTTCGTGGCCTCACGCTCGACGTCGACGAACGGGTGCTGATTCCGCGACCGGAAACCGAGTTGCTGGTCGATCTCGTGTTGCAACGGTGCCGCTTCCCGGTGGGCGGCACCGCCGTGGATGTCGGAACGGGGTCGGGCGCCATCGCCATCGCGCTCGCCACGGAAGGAACATTCGAGCGCGTCATCGCGACGGATATCTCATTGGATGCTCTGGAGGTCGCTCGAGGAAATGCGGAGAAGTGTCGCGCCAGTGTCGAGTTCATCGGCGGCAACTTGCTCACTGCGTTCGACGTTCGAGGTTCGAGGTTCCAAGCTGGACGTCAAGCGTCAAACGTCGAACGTCAAACGTCGAACGTAGTTGCCATCGTCTCGAATCCCCCCTACATCAGCTTCGAGGAAATCCGCGACCTGCCACCATCGGTCAGGGATTGGGAGCCTGCGGTCGCGCTGCTGAGCAGCCACGACGGGATGGCGACCACGGCGCAACTCGTGCGACAGGCGGCGGCGCGGCTGGAGGCGGGAGGATTGTTGGCGCTCGAGATCGACGCACGCCGTGCCTCACTGGTCGCTGAGCTGGTGTCATCTAACGGATGGTATCAAGACGTCAGCGTTCAGTTGGACCTCGCAGGACGCGAACGATTCGTCCTGGCAACGCGAAGGGGGAGGAGGGGGAGCAAGAATGATTGAAGAAAAAGCGCGCGAGCTCGGACGGTTCATCGGGCAGAGCAAGGAATACCAGGAGCTCAAGCGCGCGAATGACGCCCTCGCGCAGGACGCCGAAGCCGTAAAGCTGCTCAAGCAGATGGAGCAGCTGCGGAGCGACGCACAGCGCATGATCGAACGCGGCGAACGCCCTACGCAGGACATGGAGCGCCAGCTGGAGGAGCTGCTGTCCAAAGTCCAGGTGCAGCCGGTCTATCAGCGGCTCATCACCTCGCAGGAAAACTTCGACAAGCTGATGCAGCGCGTGAACGAGTGGATCCTGGAGGGCATCGAGAAAGGTGCGGCGAGTCCGATCATTATGCTGGGTTAGGTGGTAGGTGCTAGGTGCTAGGTGGTAGGTGCTAGGTGCTGGAATACCGAGCTTCTAGCCCCCAGCACCGAGTACCAAGCACCTTCTAGACATGCCATTGATCGTACTCGAAGGACCCGAGGGCGCTGGTAAGACCACGCAGCTCCGATTGCTCGCTGAGTGGCTGACGGCCGCCGGAAACCCCGTGGTCGCGTTCCGCGAGCCGGGCGGCACCGTGGTCGGGGATGAGATTCGCAAGATCCTGCTGGACCATCCGGGATCCGACATCGTGCCGCGGGCAGAAAGCCTGCTTTTCATGGCATCCCGCGCTCAACTGATCGAACGCGGTGTTGCCCCGGCGCTGGCATCAGGTGCGACGGTCCTGCTCGACCGATTCTTCCTCTCCACGTACGCCTATCAAGTGGCCGGTCGCGGGTTACCGCACGAGCAGGTGGGGGCAGCGAACAGATTGGCCACAGCCGAGCTGCGTCCCGATGTCACGCTTTTGCTCTCGCTTCCCGTAGAGCAAGGACTCGCCCGTGTGACTCGGCGCGGCGCACACGACCGCATCGAGCAAGCCGAAGGGGAGTTCCACGAGCGCGTGGCGCAGGCTTTCGCGGAGTTTGCGACCAAAGAGTGGCAGGGCGCCCATCCCGAGGCAGGTCCCGTCGTCACCATCGATGCGCGAGGAACCGTCGAGGACGTGTTCTCGCGCGTGTTAGCCGCCCTCGAGAAGCGCTGGCCCGGAACTTCCCCAAGGTCGGTGGCACGTGGCTAGGGCATCGAGTTACCTCGTCACGGATCACCAGTGAGATTCGGCGACATGTCACGTACTCTGATCGCCGGCGCGATTCTGGGCGCCGGGCTCGTATCCGGCGGGATGCTCATCCAAAGCGGCACCTGGCGTCAAGCCGACGCCGCCGCCGCGACGCCGCGGCTGCTCGAGCAGGTCATGGCGCGACTGAGCCGGGACTACATCGATACCGTTTCCATCGACGAGCTGTATCGCAAAGCGGCTTCCGGACTCGTCAGGGAGATCGACGAGCCGTACAGCGTGCTGCTCACGCCGGATCGCTTCCGTCGTTTGCGCGAGAGCGCGAGTGGTCGATACGCGGGCGTTGGAATCGAAATCGACATGCGCGATGGGTTCGTCACGATCATAGCGCCGCTCGCGGGTACACCGGCGGACAGGGCTGGCATCGAGCCCGGCGATCGCATCATGCAGGTCGATGGAAAGCCGACTCATGGGCTGACGATGGAAGAGGTGCAGCAAGTCCTTCGTGGCCCGCCCGGCACGAAGGTAAAGCTGGGAATCGCCCGCGCCGAGCTGGATACCGCGTTCACGCTCACGCGTCGCGAGATCGTGTTTCACCCCGTGCAGCGCGCCGAGATCATGACGGGCGGCGTTGGCTACGTGGAGCTCGCGACGTTCAGCGAGCATGCGGCGCGCGAGGTGCGGCGCGCGGTGGATTCACTTCGCCGGCGAGGCGCGACGTCGTTGATCCTCGATCTGCGCGAGAACCCCGGCGGTCTTCTCGAGCAAGGCATCGCGGTCGCGGATCTCTTCCTCGACCCCAATCAGACGATCGTCAGCATCCGCGGACGCACGGCCGAGGCGAATCGCGAGTTTGACGACGACGAAAAGCAGCGGTGGCCCGCCCTCCCGATCGTGGCTCTGATCGACAGCGGGACGGCGAGCGCCGCCGAGATTGTGGCGGGCGCGCTGCAGGACCATGACCGCGCCGTCCTCGTGGGAACCCCCACATACGGAAAGGGAAGCGCGCAGAGCTTGTTTCCCGTCGCTGGTGGCGGCGCGCTGAAGCTGACCACGGCGCGGTGGTTCACGCCGGACGGACGCACGATCGAGCGCGATTCGACTACGGGCGGGATCGCGCCGGATGTGACTGTGCGGAGAGGCGAGAGGAAAGAGGGAGGAGGGAAGACCGAGGACGCACGTCGACCTCCTCCCTCCTCACTCCTCTCTCCTCACTCGGATCCTGTAATTCGGCGCGCCATCCAGCTCCTCGACGGAATTCGCTCGCCGGGCGAGCTCCGCGCGCGGGTCCCGCGCCGCAAGGAGTAGCAAGGAGTAGATCGAGCGTCGCGCGCGCACGTCGTCGCGCCCAACTACGGCTGAACGACCCTGACGTTCTGCGGGACGCGGAACGAGAACACCTTGTTGTCGACCGAGGCGTTCGGGGTCAGCGTGAGAAGGCGCACGCGACGCGTGATGCCGTTCGCGTCCGTGGACTCGAACTGACGGATGAGATGATCCGCCGTGTCCACCCAGACTTTCGCGCGAATGAAGGACAGCAGCTCGCCGGGTTTCGCGGTGAGTACGAGCGCGCGCGCGGTCCGCTTGCCCACTTTGTCGGTCCCTGCGTCGGTGGCGTCGTACGTCTCACGCGGCGTGGTGAGAAACTGCCCGATCAGGTCGGTGCTTGCCGCGCCGACGTCGGTGTTGGCCAGCTTGACCACCTGCCCCGGAGTCGCGCTCTGAAGAAAGACCCATACGAACTTCCCGTCCGCGACGATGCGGTCGCCGGCCGGATCGCTGAACGTGATGGCGAGCCGATTCGGTTTCCGCTGCTGGAGCGCTCCTTTCGACGTGAGCGCGGAACCGGTGATGGGATTCGTCAGCGTCTGCTCGAACGTCGCCCGGAGTGTCTTCACGCGCGACCAGGCCGCGATGGCGCGGTTGATGGTCCCGTTGACGTCTTGCTTCTTCGGCGCGGCGCTTGTGGCGCCTGTGGCGCCTGTGGCGCCTGTGACGCCTGTGACGCCTAGACAAAGCAGCGTAAGAGAGAGAAGTATTTGCATTGAAGGTCCTGGTTCGTACTCTCACGTCCTTCTACACTCTGCCCGCGGCGACCGTTCCCACCGCGCGCCCCCCCGCGTTCGGCATGGCACCGACGGTCCTTCCGATGGCTTGCGCGATCGCCATGAGCTCCGTGACGAGCGACGCGAACTGGTCGGGGAACAGCGACTGGGCGCCGTCGGAGAGCGCGCGGTCCGGGTTCGGGTGGACCTCGACCATGACGCCGTCGGCCCCGGCGGCGATGGCCGCGCGCGCCATAGGCGTCACCTTGTCCCGGAGTCCGGTACCGTGGCTCGGGTCCGCGATGATCGGTAGATGCGACAGCCGCTGCACGATGGGAATCGCGGTCAGGTCGAACAGGTTTCGCGCCGTCGTGTCGAAGCTGCGGATTCCGCGCTCGCACAGGATCACCTGGTCGTTCCCCTCAGCGAGGATGTACTCGGCGCTCAGGAGAAGATCCGTGATCGTGGCGGCCATCCCTCGTTTCAAGAGCACCGGTTTTCTGATCTTTCCGACGGCCCGAAGCAGGGAATAGTTCTGCATGTTGCGCGCGCCGACCTGAATGCAATCGGCGTACTCCGCCACCAGATGAGCTCCTTCCTCATCGAGCGCTTCGGTGATGATCGGCAGCCCGGTTTCCTTGCGTGCCGTGGCGAGCAGCTCCAGCCCGCGCTTGCCCAATCCCTGAAAGGCATAAGGCGAACTCCGGGGCTTGAATGCACCGCCGCGCAGCGCCGTGGCGCCCGCGGATTTCACGGCGCGCGCGGCCGTCACGATCTGATGCTCCGACTCGACCGAGCACGGACCGGCGATCACCTGCACGCTCTGGCCGCCGAACGCCACACCAGGCGCGATGGTCACGATGGTGTTCTGCGAATGCCATTCCCGCGACACCTGCTTGTACGGCTTGGTGACGTGGATGATCTCGGCGACGCCGGGGAGCGCCTCGATGCGCGAACCGTCCACGCGGCCATCGTTGCCGACCAACCCGACCGTCGTGCGCTGCGCGCCCGGCATCGGCCGGGCCGCATAACCCATCTCCTCTATGGTTTTCACGACGCGCTCGATCTCCTGAGGCGTCGCGTGCTGCTGCATCACCACGAGCATTTTGCGTCAGTCCTTGAGCTCGGTCGTCCAGCCGTCATGCGCGATGACGACGGGACCGCTGTACTTCGCCGCCACGATCGCGGCGATGTCGAGTGATTCGACCGGCGGGTACAGGTGCGAGAGCACCAATTTCCGTGGTTCGGCGAGACGCGCGATCTCGCCGCACTGCTCCGGGGTCAAGTGCTCGACGATCGCCATGGACTGCGGGAGCGAGCATTCGAGCACCAGCAGCTCGCACCCGTGCGCCCACTGCGCGAACGCGGCGTCAAACCCGGTATCGCCGGAATAGACCAAACGGCGCCCATCCTCGGTGATGGAATATGCCATGCTCTCCGGGGTGTGCGGAACCTTGGTGCAGCCGAACGTGGCGCCGCCCAGGTCGAAGGTAGCGCCCGGGGTCAGCTCGGTGACCCGCACCTCGTAGCCCGGCGCGGTCACCCAGTCGCCGTAGGCGGCCGCCAGCCGTTCGAGAAGAGCCTTGGTTCCCACGGGCCCGATGATGTCGATCGGGGCGGTCCGAGCCGGGAGCATGCCGTACTTCCAGGCGAAGAGGATGGTGGGAAGATCGGCGTGGTGGTCGATATGGAAGTGCGTCAGCGCGATGTGGGTGATGTCCTGCCACGGAATCGCCAGCTGCGCGACCCGGCGACTCGTCCCGCTACCGCAGTCGAGAATCAGCCTCGCTTCGCCGGCCTCCACGTAATAACCCGAACAGCTTCGGGCTGGAGACAAAGCGATGGTGCCGGTGCCCAAAACTCTAAGCCGCATTGACCGACGAGGAGTGAGGTCTCAGAAACTACAGGGCCTCCAAGTTTTCTGTCGGCAGGTATAGAGAGTGTCGGATAGGTGTAGAGTGTTCGAGTCGTTCCGCTATTACACCTGTCCAACTATCTGCCATCTCTGGACCCGAGAACAGAAAACCAGGAGGCCCTGAGGGTTCTCAGGTCTGAGAGCTCGGTTTTACGCAGCCGCGACCTCAGCGTCGACCTGCGCCCCATGCATTCGCACGGATACGACAGACGAGACGCCAGGTTCCTGCATGGTGACTCCGTACACCGCGTCCGCCGCTTCCGTTGTCGTCCGCGGATTGTGGGTGATGACGATGAACTGCGTTTTCAGCTTGAACTGATTCAGCATCCGCACGAAGCGCCCGATATTAGCGTCGTCCAACGGCGCGTCCACCTCGTCGAGCACGCAGAACGGGCTTGGTTTCGTGAGGAAGATGCCGAAGAGCAAGGAAAGAGCGACCAACGCCCGCTCGCCGCTGGAGAGCAGGTGAATGCGCTGCGTGCGCTTGCCGCGCGGCGACGCATGAATCTCGATGTCGCAGTCCAGCGGGGCCTCGGGGCTCTCGAGCCGCAGGTCGCACTCGCCGCCGCCGAACAAGGTCATGAAGATCTCGCGGAAATGCTCGCGGATTTTCGCGAAGGTCGTGAGAAACATCTCGCGTGCGCTCGTGTCGATCTCCCGAATCGCTTGCGCGAGTGAGTTCTTGGCATCGTTCAGGTCGGCGCGCTGCGTCGTGAGGAAGTCCAATCGCTTCACGGTTTCGTCGTGCTCTTCGATCGCCAGCACGTTCACGGGTCCGAGGGCCTCGATCTGCTCGCGCAGCGAGTCTGCTTCCGCGCGCAGAAGCTCGCTGTCTTGCTCAGTGTCGGTGACGCCGGCGATCATCTCCTCGAGCGGCTTGCGCCACTCGGTCTCGAGCCGTTCACGAATCGCGGCGCGCCGTCCCGACAGCTCCGTGAACGCCACCTCGGCTTCGTGCAGCTCCTGCACGACGGCCGACGCGCGCCGGCGCGTCTCGTCGAGCGCGTGCTCCGCGCTCGTCAACCGCTCGTCCGCCTCACGCACGCCCCGCTCGGCCGCGACCAGGTGGGCGTCGCCGTCCGCGAGCGCGGCTTCCCGTGCCTCGAGGTCCATGCGCCACGCCGTCATGGATTCCGCGATCGTAGTGTCCGAGTGCGCGAGATCCACCAACTCTTCCCGCAACTGTTCCAGCCGAGACGTCGCGTGTTCCGCTTCCTGCTCGAGCCGCCGCTCGCGATCGCTCGCAACCTGGAGCCGGGCTTCGATCTGGGCGCGGTCCACCTGCGCCTTCGTATGCGCATCGCGGGCTTCGTCGTGCTCCCGATCCGCGTCCGCGAGCTGTTGGCGCATCCGCGACACCTCGGCTTCCCGTTCGGCGACGAGCTCGGCGACGACCGCGTGATCCCTCGTGTGCGCCGTGACGCGCTCCCGCAGTGTGTCACCGCGCTCGCGCAGGCGCCCGGCTAATGCCGACGCCTCCTCCAACTCGCGATCGAGACGCTGCAGCCGCCGCTCGAGCTGCCCATGCCCCTCGACGGCGTCATGCGCCGACCGCTGCGCCTGAGCCAGGCGGTCATTGGCCGCCGCGAGCTCCTGTTCGGCGGCCCGTAGACGTTCGCGCGCGGCTTCCGCGGCCGCTCCCGCCGCTTCGCGAGCGGCGGCGGTCGCCGCCAGCTCCGATTTGAGAGCAAAGAGCTCCGCGCGGCGCCGAAGTGGGCCCGCGCCGCCCGCCGCTCCAGGGAGGTAAACCGCGCCACGGGCGTCCACGAATGCGGCGCCATCCCCGAGCGATCTGACGCGTCCCAACAGCGCCCGAATCCATGCGCGGGCAGTGGGTGCGGCGTCGATTTTCGCCGCGAGCGACCCGTCGATGGGGGCTACCTCGAGATCAGCTGCGGCGAGCACATCGAGGGGCAAGAGAAGCAGGGGGCCTGGATTGGTGCGCCGATGCCATTCGCGCACGGCGTCGGCGGCCGCGCGGTCGCGGACGAGCACCGCGTGCACCGTCGGTCCCAGAAACCGCTCGACGAGGAGCGCCGCGTGCTGGTCGGTGGCGATGTAATCCGACAGAGGCCCAAGGATGGTTCCCTCACCAAAGAGCGACCGGTCCTGGAGCAGCCGGGCCGCGGCCGGCGCCATGCCGACACGCTCGCGCTCGAGCGCTTCGAGCCCGTGCACCTTGCCTTCGAGCGCCGTGTGCGATTCGTCGGCATTGAACAAGGCCGCGCGCGCAACCGCTTCGGCATCGCGGCCGGATTGCTCCGCGGCGCGGGCCAGCTCGGCCTGCTCACCGAGCTCCGCGGCCGCGGCGTCGGCTCGGTCACGCGTCAACGCAGCTTCCTCGAGCTCGCGACGCGCCAGCGCGGCGGTGTCCGACAGAGCGGCGCGCTCCCGCTCGAGCACCGCCAGGCGCTCTGAGGTCTCGTCCAGCTCACGCTGCGACCGCTCGCGCGACAGGTCGGCTTCGTGAACGCGATCCTGAACCTCGCGCAGCCTCCGCTCCACCCCCTCGAGCGCGGCACGGCCCGCTCCAACCAGCTGACGGCTTGCCGTCTCCCGCTCGGCGAGCGTGAGAATGGCCGTATTTGAATCGCGCAGATGCTCCTCGTACCGCGCACGCTCCTCGGACGCCTCGGTGCGGTTGGTGGCGAGTTGCTCTCGGAGGGCGGCGCCCTGCGTCGCTTCGGCCTCGGCGCGCTGACGCCGGACCAGCGAGTTCCGTTGCCGCTCCTCCGCGACGGCCATCTCGGCTCGGATCTGCTGGACGTGCTCGCGCTGAACCGCGACGAGACGCGAGAGCTCGGCACGCTGCGCCTCGGCGGCGGCCCGGGCGTCGTGCGCGGTATCTCGTTCCTGTTCGTGCTCCGCGACCGTTTCCTGTGACCGCGGGATGAAGCCCCGCAGCTCGGCAACGCGCGTCTCGAGCCGCGCCAGCTCGTCGCGCCAACTCGCCATTTCCCGCGCCGCGACCGCGATCTCGACCGTGAAGCGGCGAGCGGTGAGCTCGGAGAAGCGTTCGGCCCGTTTTCTCTGACGAGAAAGCGAGCGCACTTGGCTCTGGACCTCGGCAATCAGGTCGTCGAGTCGCGTGAGATCCGCCGACGTCTCTTCGAGACGTCGCTCCGTGGAACGGCGCCGGTCGCGATACAGCCCGATTCCAGCCGCTTCCTCGAACAACTCGCGCCTTTCGTCGGGCCGGTCGGAGAGGAGCGCATCGATCATTCTGGCTTCGATGACGACGCCCGTATCGGCGCCCAAGCCCGTGCCGCGCAGCATGTCCGAGATGTCGCGCAGGCGGCAGGGCGTTCGATTCAAGAAGTAGTCGCTTTCCCCAGAGCGGGAGAGTCGACGGGTGATCACCACCTCGCGGAACGCGACCGGCAGCTCGCCGTCATCGTTCTCGAAAAAGAGCGAGACCTCGGCGATGTTGATCGCCCGCCGGGCGGTCGATCCCTGGAAGATGACCTCTTCCATCTTTTGGCCGCGCAACAGCCGGGCGCGCTGCTCCCCCAGAACCCACCGGACGGCGTCCGACACGTTCGACTTGCCGCACCCGTTCGGCCCCACGACCGCGGTGACGCCCTGATCGAAGGTCATCACCGTCGAATCCGCGAACGACTTGAAACCGTGGAGCTCGAGTTTGGATAGTCGCACTAGTACACTCTCCCCGTTCGGTACACCAGCGAGGTTTGGATTCCGGAATTCTTCAACGCGTCGTAGAGCAGGGTTGCCTCATCCGGCGTCTTGAAAGCGCCGGCGAACACTCGCGCTGTGCCGTCGGCCTGCAGCAGCGCGTAGACGGGAAGTCCACGCGTCTGGAGTGCCGAGACGCGCGTCGCGACCGCGGAGTCGGCCACGCTGCGCTCGACCAGCAACGCGTACGGGAAGCGCTCGATCACTGCCCGTCCCGCGTCGCTTGTTCCACGAGCTCGCACCGTGTCCAACAGCGCCGCGGCAGAGGCGCTATCCGGATAGGCTCCGGCGACTACTCGAAACCAAGGCGTTTCTCGAATGAGAATCGGCGTGAAGGTTCCGGCGCGCAAAGTAGCGCCGTTTCGCGCCAGCTCCAATAGCGCGCCGGCTTGGGTGTTGAAGGTGACGAGCGCGATCCCGTAGGGCGCCACCGACGCGGAGTCCAGCGCGGTCAGAAGTCCCAGCGCTCGCGCCGTCGCCATCATCGAGGTGCTGTCGAGGACACTGGCGGTGTCGAAGCCTCGAACGACCATCACCGACTCGCCGGGCAGCGCGGCACCTCTGAGCCACCGCGGCGCCCACTCGCTGTGCGCAAACGGGCGATATGCCAGCCAGATGCCGAGCGCGGCGATGATCGCCGCCAGGAGGACACCGACCGACGCGCTGACCTTCCAGAGCGAGGTCGCCGCCCGAATGACGTACTTGGGCCGCGTCTTCGGCTTCGCCGGCTTCGCGGGGACCAGCTCGGGGTGCGGGCCGCGGACGGCGCCGAGCACGCGCGCGACGGGCAGTCGCGCCGGCACCATGTTTCCCACCAACACCGCGCCCTCGAGCTGGAGGACGAGCGCCTCGACGTCGGGGGTGGCGACGTTCGCCACGATGATCAGCAGGCCATTTTCTTCCTTGAATCCGGCGGCGAGCTTGGACCACCGCCGATTGGCCATGATCTCGGCGTGGTCGGTGATGAAGGCGCCCGTCGGGAGGACGTAGAGGTCCTGATCCCCCTCGCCTTCGACGCGGCGCGCGACTCGATCGAGTGACAGGCCATACTCGAAGACGTCCGAAAGACCATGGGAATCGTCACCTGGTATCAGGGCGGTGAGGATCTCCGAATCGCCCAGGAGATCGCCAATCGCGACGCGGCGGCGGCGGGCCTGATGTCGCGCGATGCCGAGCGCGACTTTCGCGGCATCGATCTCGTCGCTGCCGAGGACGGCGATGGCGTGGAGTCGGTCGAGACTTCCTCCGAGCTCGCGGCCGGCCACTTCCCAATCGAAGATCAGCGGGGGAGTTGGGGGGGTCGGCGGCGCGGCTGACGTCACGGGAGGCCCTCGTAGACCCAATACGAGTGCCCCGATTCGCGGCCGGCGCCCTCCGCCTCTTCCTTAGTAAGGAACGGTCCCAGCACGACGCGATATATAGTCGAGCCGTCGCGCGACGTGGTGACGACGCGCGCGTTTTCACCGCCCACATGAATTCGGGCCGCGAGCTCGCGGGCACGGTCCTCGACGAGAAACGCCGCAAACGAAACGATGAATCCTTTGGGGGCGGTCGTATCCGCGCCCGCGACGGAATCCCCGACCGCGACAGTGTCCAGCGTGCTCGTGTCGACGGTAATGCTGTCGAAGCGCACGGGTTCGTCGAGCGATGCGGCACGCGGACGGAAGCCATCCCACAGGAAGGGATACCAGAAGTCCTGCGCGCCGTCGCGAACGCGCGACCGCTGCTTCAGCGTCTCCCCGTCGAACAGCAGGACGTCACCGCCGCTCGCGACCACGACCGCGCCGTCGTAGCCGACGAACGGCAGATCGCTGCGCCAGGCACTGCGGAGCGCGCCAATCAGGCGATTGGTCCCGATCGCGAAAACCCAGACGGAATCGCCCTCCGCCGCGCGCGCGAGCAAGTAGCGTCCGAATGGATCGACCCGCATGTCTTCGGCCCTGCCCGGCAGCTCCATGATAGCGGTGACGCGATCGCGGAAGCGGTCCACGACCGAGATCTGCTTGCGCGACTGCGTCAGGACGAAGGAACGATCGCCGCTGGGCGTCGACGCCATCACGGCGATCGGCTCCTCGAACGGGACGAGCGGCGCCCAGTCCATCGTGCGCGTGCGCAGAACCACCAGGCCCGAATCCACGGCGAGGTACAGCCGGTCGCCCAACTGCGTCCTCACGGTGCGCGTGGCGACGGGGAGGGGAATTGAATCGAGGATGCGGGTCTCGGGCGGGAAGAGCTTGAGCAGACGCGTGTTCGCGCCGGTCCCGACGGCCACCAGCAGCGCGCCATCGGGCTGCGGGAAAACCGCTTGCGCAGGTCGGGGTGGTTTGTACGTCCAATCGCCGGTCGGCGTTATCCGTACGACGTCCCCGGTGGCCGCAATGCCGTAGATCGAGCTGCCCGTCGCCGACGCGAGCCGGGTGAGCTTCTTGGTCGTGGGGACGATGGTTCCGAGCCGCAGCTCGAGCAGCACGGGGCGGCCGCGAATGTCCTCATACGCCAGGCTCCCGTTTTCGTCGTCGAACGCGAGGACGTGCGCGGGGGTCGGCGCCGGATCGGTGGACGCCCAAACGATGGAATCGACGCGCGGATACGCGTGCACTCGTGGAGGCCCACCGGCCCGAAGTACCCGCATCACGAGCGGCTGCGGGCCGGCGAATCCGATCGTGGGCGTCCCGGACTGCGCGCTCGAGGCAACGTTGCGATCCGGCCGACCGCAGGCCGCGAGCGCGAGAGCCAGGCCTGCACTGAGCGCCAGCGAAGTGAGGACCCCGGGGTAGCGCGTTAGAACGAGGGCCACAGCGACCACGTCCAGAACCCGCGTTTACCACCCTCATGATCGAGCGGCACCGCGTAATCCCAGCGGAGAATCGCGTAATTGAACAGGTTCAGTCGCAATCCGAATCCGTAGCTGCGGAGCGGATAGCGCTGCTTGTTCGCGTCGTAGTTCACGGGCCGCGACCCGTACAGCGCCTTGTCATTCGACCAGGCCATGCCCGCGTCGAAGAAGAGCAACCCGTCGAGCGGCGGCAATGCGATGGGAAGCAGGCCCAGCTCGACGCGACGCACCAGCGGGAAGCGCAGCTCCGCGTTCGCGACCGCGACGCGGCTCCCCAGCAAGTGCACGGCGCTGCAGTTCACGCTCGACGCGCCGACCAGGGGACAGCTCAGGAACAGCAGATTGTTCCGATCGTAGCCGCGCACGAAGTCGGGGCGGGCGATGTACTTCATGAACTGCGTCTCGTCCTTCCCCACCGACATGCTGGTGTAGGCGCGGGTCGCGAGCGTCAGATAGTTGAAGATGATCGCGTCGTACCGCCGATAATCGGCGAGATACTCGACCCAGTTGAGCCCACCGACCACGGGACTTACTTGAAAGCGATAGCGTCTCCCGGAAATCGGGCCCGTGTAACCGAACAAGGTGTTGTCCGACACGTACGCGAGATGCGCCTCGGCATAGTTGAGACTCGGGTCTTTGCGCACGCTGTCCGGGGTGAACTCGCTCACCTTGCTCCGGTCGAGCACGAACCGCTGCAGGAACAGGCGCTGCCGGCCGATGTTGTTCAATCCGCCGCCAAGCTCGAAGCGCGTGAACCGGTTCAGCGGATACGACGTCGACGCAAAGAGTTGCCGCGCGATGTACGTCGTGATCTCCTGCTTCTCCAACTCGATCTGCGGGTCATCCGTGGGGAGCAACGAATCGTTCGAGAGGAAGTAGTACGGGAACTGCGAGAAGCCGCCGCTGGTCTGCAGGCGGCGGCCGAGATTCGTATAGCCGAAGAACGCCTGCGACTCGCTGACCCGGCCATTCACCTCGCCCGCGATCGCGAGCCGATGGTTCCCGAGCATGTCGCTGAGGATGATCGTGGTGCCGCCGAACACCGTCCGGCCGTAGCTGTCCGGCGCATACCCGATGCTGGGACGTGCCACGTAGTCGGGTTGAAAGCGGATCCGGTACTTCGTGTCCGTGAACTTGGCCGTATCGGGAAGGGCGAGCTCCGCGCTGTCGAGCAGCGCTGCGATCGTCACCGGAGGACGCAACAGCGCGTCATGCTGCGGGGACGTCGAATCGCGGACCTCGCCGGCCGCGACGGCCACCGCCGGTGGTTCCCGATAGGGGGTCTTCTTCAGCGCGCGCGGATTGTTGACCTGCCAGATGGTGTACTCGCCGTTGTCGTAATACGTGAACGCGAGACGGTCCGCGCCACGTGCCCACGAGATCGAAGGGCTGTATTCGGTGAGCGCGGAGATCGCGCCGGCGACATTCGTGACCTGATAATGCTCGCGCGAGTCGAGCTCGTAGAGAAAGACGTTCGCGATGCCGGTGCGATCGGACACGAAGGCGAGCGCGCGTCCATCGGGCGCCCACTGGGGATTCGTGTTCAGGCCGCGCTGTTTGGGCAGCATCTCGATCGAGCCGGTTTCGACGTCGAGGACCGCGATCCGCCAGTGCGGGAACTGCAGCAGCGCCAGGTTGGCGCCTTCGCCGCGGTCCGTCGCGAAGGCGATGGTGCGTCCGTCGGGCGACCACTGCGGCTGCAGGTCGCCATACACGTCGTCGGTGAGGCGCCGGAAGTTCTTGCCGTCCGCATCCACCACGTACAGGTCGGTGATGCCGCCGCGATTGCCGCTGAATACCAGACGCTTGCCGTCCGGCGACCAGCTCGGCCCGGTAATGCCTTCGAGGCCGAGCTCGAAGCGCCGCCACGTTTTACGAGACTTCACGTCGAGCAGGTACAGGACGTCGCGTCCTTTGCGCTGGCCGGTGTACGCGAGGAACTTGCCGTCGGGCGAGAAGGAGCTTTGCGAGTACAGCAGCCGCAGTTCCTCGACGTCGGGGTTCACCGTGCTCTTTACGAGCCGCTTGATTCGCTTCCCGGTCTCGGCGTCGCCAAGCCACAGATCGATGAAAACCTCGCCGCGGATGAAGCTTCCGTTCGAGAGGAACGCGATCAGCTTTCCGTCATGCGACAGGGACGGCGCGAGAAAGATCTCTCCGCCGCTGCGCCGCGACGTCAACAAGGCCTGGGCGAATTTCCGCGGTCGCTCGAGCTGCGCGATTTGCGGAAGGTGCGTGGTCTGCATGGCCTCGCGCCATTCGTCGCCCAGATCGTCGAGCGCGACACCCAGCTCGCGCTTGAACGCGCGCTCGATGCCCACGCTGGGCAACGCGTTCATGACCTGCCCAACCGCCTCGTCGCCCCACCGCTGCCCCACGAACGCCCAGAATGCGTGACCGAAGCGATACGGGAAGAATCGGTCCGGCTGCTCGGTCATCTGTTTGATCGTCGGCAACTTTCCATTGAGCGCCGCGTCGCGAAGCCACGCGTTCGTGAGCGACGAGCTTGGGCCGAGCGACAGGTACTCCGCCATGCCTTCCGCGAACCAGAGCGGCGGGAAGTTCTGCGCGAGGTTCTGCAAGCCGGCGCCCGCCCTGCCGCGGGCAAAAATGTCGTATTGGAACGCGTGCACCATCTCGTGGGTCAGGATGTGCTCGAAGCTGCGATAGTCGCCGGTGAAATTGAGCAGCATCCGGTGACGCAGCGATTCGGTGACGCCGCCCGTGCCTTCGCCGAGGTCGCCCGTGACGTTGTTCTGTCCGAAGTCGGTGCGCGACGCGAAGAGCATGATGGGCTTCTTCTCGCGGAACTGATGGTCGAGCACGCGAGAGAGACGGGCGTACGCGCGTTCCGCCATGCGGGCCGCATCCTGCGCGGCGGCAGCCTCCTCGGGATAGTAGAAAACCAGGAAATGCTCCGTCTCCTTCACGATCCAGTCGAATGGATCGTACTGGACCTGGTTCTGACCGAAGTATCCCTGAGCGCGCACGGGATGCGCGGCGAACGACGCCACGAGCACCGCCGCGGCGACCGCGAGGCTCCTGCAGGACTTCACGCGACTCTCCCGACCAATGTTCCTCAAGCCTACGTTCCCCTCGCGGTTTGCGCAGTGACCGGCACCACCTCGGCATCGCACCACAGCCGTTCGAGCTGGTAGAAGTCGCGAAGCGACGGGTGGAACAAGTGAACGACGAAGTCGACGTAGTCGAGCAGCACCCAGCGGCCCTGCTGCAAGCCTTCGACGTGATGGGGCGTGGTTCCGTCCTTCTTGAGCCCATCCTGGATATGCTCGCCGAGCGCGCGAACGTGGGTGTCGGAGGTACCGCTCGCGATGACGAAAAAGTCCGTCATGTCCGACACGCCTTTGAGGCCGAGGAGGACGACGTCGGTTGCCTTGTTGTCCAGCGCGATCGCGGCCGCCCTGCGGGCGAGATCCGCGATCGCCGGAATCTTCGAATCGAGCCGAGTCGATGGAGAGGCCACTAATGAGATGTAGTGGAAGGACCGCGTTGGTACTACTGCTTTATAACCCACACCTTGATCTCGGGTTTCACGTCGGCGTGCAGCCGAACGGGGACGCGAAAGACTCCGAGCGTCCGCAGCGGCTCGTGCAGATCGATCTGACGCTTCTCGATCGCGAAACCCTGCGACTCGAGCTGCGCCGCGATGTCGGACGTGGTGACGGATCCGAAGAGCTTTCCTTCATCGCCCACGCGGGCGGAGAAGGTGAGCGAGACTTGCTCGAGCCGCTCGGCCAATCCCTGCGCAGCGTTGCGCCGCTCGTTCTCGGCCGCCTCCAGTCGCCCCTTCTCCTGCTCGATGCGCTTCAGATTTCCCGGTGTCGCCTCGAACGCGACACCGCGCGGCAGCAAGAAGTTTCGGGCGTATCCATTCGAGACCTTCACGACATCGCCGGGCTTACCCAGGTTCTCGACGGCCTGACGAAGAATGACTTCCATAATAGGGGCGAGGTGATAGGTGATAGGTGATAGGTGTTAGGTAGTTGAGCGGGCTCGGCTGCGCCAATCGGCCCACGTGTCCCCGAGCCCAAGGCCGAATGCCGCGATCGCGAGCAACACGAATCCCAGTGCCGCGATCGCGTTCAACACCGGCAGCAGGAACATCGCAAAACCGACCGTCGCGGTGACCGCCAGCGCGCCCGGCGCCATGAACCAGCTGAGCACGCCGAGCCCCCGAAGTGCATAGAGCGCGCCGAAAAAGACGAGGAGGTTCCGGCCGACTATCCGCACGGATGATAGGGTCGGCAGAAAAACGAAGGTGAGTCCGACGATCAGTCCCCAGACGAGCTGATCGTTGAAGCGGAAATCCCGAAGCTGCCCAAGCGGCGGCCCCAGCCTCGCACGCGACAGCCGATGGTACATGGCCCATGCGATCGCCAGCGCCGCGAGCGACTGCAGCGCCAACAGCGACGGGTACAGCACCTTTCCCATGTTGGCGAGCTCGGTGAGCTGCTTTTCCGTCTGGGCCGGAAGCTCGCCAAGCCGAGGCGCTTTGGCGACGAGCTCGTTCCACTCCTTCGGATGCTGGCCGATGAAGGTGTTGATCGTGGACATCGTCTCGGCGTTTCGGCGCGTCAGCTCCTCGTCGACCGCGCGATTCATGTGGGCGCCGGAGACCGGTCCCAATGCGCTCATCATGAGCGCGAGCGCCAACGAGACGGTCAGCGCGATGAGGGCCCGGGGAAAGAACGGCCGTCGCGCGCCCAACAGACAGACCAGTCCGAACGAACCCGCGAGCACCAGGCTCCAACCGCGCGCGAGATTGTAGAAGGTGTCGGTCGTGCTGGGGGCCTGCATCGCGACGAGCGTCGCGAGTCCGACCCACGCAATCGCGAGCAGGGTGCGTCCTCCCGCCCACCAGCCGACCAGCGTGCACGCGGCCAACGCCGGAACGAAAAGCAGCATCGACTGGTCGATCGGAATCAGGGCGCGGAATTGGGGGATGGCGGGAACCAGCAGAAACGCCACCACCGCCAGGATCAGCTTACCCCAGCCGCGTTCTCCCGGCGGGGACGCCGGAGTCGCCGCTGGTGTTGCGCCGGCCGCTGGGGTTGGTGTCGTCGGCTCCATCGGGGATCAGGCTTGCATGCCGCGTACGTACGGAATGAGCGCGAGAAAGCGCGCGCGCTTGATCGCGTTGGCGAGCTGGCGCTGATGCCGCGCGCAGGTCCCGCTCAAACGACTCGGCAGGATCTTTCCGTGGTCCGTGATGAAGCGGCCGAGCGTGCGGTCATCCTTGTAATCGATGAAGTGCACGCGCGTCTCGCAGAAGGGGCAGGATTTCTGTGGTCTGCGCATGGCCTATTCCTCGTCGTCGTCGTCGTCCTGATCGCGCCGCGCGTTCGCCAGCGCGAGCTGCTCTTCGGAGAGCTCGGGCGCACCGAGCTCGCGATCGTGCAGCGTCAGGAGGTAGCGGATGATGCCGTCGTCCAGCTTCAGGGCGCGCTCGTACTCTGGCAGCACCTTGGCGTCGGCGTTGTAGCGGGCGACCACGTAGTAGCCCTGCTCTTTGCGACCGATCGGGTACGCGAGTTGGCGGCGGCCCCAGTGGTCGAGCTTGAGGTCGGCGGGGTTGCCGAGGAGCGAATGGAAGCGATCGAGTCGCTCGTGGATGGCGGTGTCTTCGAGCGCAGAATCGAAGATGTAAACCGCCTCGTATGGCCGAATCACGGTGGAACCTCCCTTTGGTCGTGGCTGCCCCCCGCGGGTCCGGGCGGAGGGAGGGCGAATGTTGGACTAGGCGATAAGTATAGCCGTGCGTGGTGTTTATAGGTAGTGAAGGCAACTGCGTTTGAGGTTTGAAGTCGGAAGTTTCAAACTTGAAGCCACCGGTTTAACCCTCGCCAGCCTTGCCGGCGCGATTGAACTGGTTCATGGACGCTTCCGCTCCCTCCTTCAACCACGTCTCGACGAGCTCCGTAATCGTGGGCAAGAGCTCGCGCACGAGCTTCTCGTCGCGCTTGCCGAAATCCGACAGCACGTAATCGGAGAGATCGCCGCGCCGGCGCGCCGGATCTTCCGGTCCGACGCCAATGCGCAGCCGGGCGTACTCCTGCGAGCCCACCGCGCCTTCGATGCTCTTGAGCCCATTATGGCCGCCCGCCGAGCCGCGCGCGCGGATGCGAAAGGTTCCCACGGGCAGGGCGACTTCGTCTACGACGATCAGCATGTCGTTCGACGGGCTCCAGTTCTCGCGGCGCAGGTACGGACGCAGCGCCGAACCACTGAGGTTCATGTAGGTGAGCGGCTTCACCAGGCGGACGCGCTGGCCGTTCACGATTCCGGAAGCGACGCGGGATTCGCCATCCTTCTTCCAACCCTCGAAACGCCAAACGTCGGCGAGGTGGTCGACAACGCACCAGCCGACGTTGTGTCGCGTACGCTCGTAGTCGGGGCCGGGATTCCCGAGCCCCACGACGATCTTCATTGGCTCGGCGTCGCGCGAGGCGAAGGCGCGTCGAAGTGCGTCGAGAATGAAGTTGATTATTTCTCCTCTTCCGCTCCCTCTTCGTCGCCAGCCTTCGGCTTGCGAATGAGCTCCGGCTCCGGCGCCGCCTCCGGCGCGACCAATGCACCCTCGACCGCGACAGGCGCGACTTCTTCCTCTGCCTTCGGTGGCGTGACGGTCGCGATGGTGTTGTCCGGATCGTCGAGCACCTCGACCCCAGCGGGAAGCTGTATGTCGCGGACGTGCAGGCCGTGTCCGATGGTGAGGGCCGTGACGTCCACGTCGATGTGGTCCGGAATGTTCGACGGATCGACGCGGACCTCGATCTGGTGCATGACCTCTTCCAGAATGCCGCCGCCGGTCTTCACCCCTTCGGGCGTTCCGACGAAGCGGAGCGGCACGCTGACGTCGACCTTCTCGCCGGCGACCAACTCCTGAAAGTCGATATGTAGCGGCTCGCGGTTGAGCGGATTCCGCTGCAGCTCGCGAATGAGCGTCTTGGCGACTTTGCCATCGATCGCGAGCTCGATGACCGTACTGGTGATCCTGATCCGATCAGCGAGGCGATTGAACTCGCGCGCATTGACCGTGAGGGGCTGCGGCTCGCGGCCATGTCCGTAGATGACGCCGGGGACCTCGCCGGCGGCGCGGAGCTTCCGAGCGACGCCCTTGCCTGTATCGCTGCGTGGCTTTGCGACGAGTGATGCGGTTGCCATGGTTCGTGTTCCTTCCTGTCATATCGTCTTCAACTTCGCAGACGGACGCCTTGGCGCGGTTTGTACTCTCAGGAGGCTGCGTCCTCCCTACCATGCGCGCAGAAACGTTACTAACTAGGTGCTAGGTGCTAGGTGCTAGGTGCTAGCACCTAGTCTCTAGCACCTAAAACCTACACAACTACCGGCACCTGCTCCTCGAACAGCGAGCTCACCGACTGCTCTTCGTGCGTGAGACGCACGGCCTTCGCCAGCAGCTCGCCGACGGACAGCACCGTCAACTTGTCGAACCCGCGGCCCTCGGGAATGGCGATCGTGTTCGTCACCGCCACTTCCTTTATGGGGGCCTTGATCAGAGAATCGCGCGCGGGGCCCGAGAGCAGGGCGTGCGACGCGCAGACGTAGACGTCCTTGGCGCCCATGTCCTTGAGCGCGCGCGACGCCTCCGAGACGGTACCGGCGGTATCGATCATGTCGTCGACGAGAATGCAATCTCGTCCTTCGACTTCACCGACGACGTTCATGACTTCCGACACATTCGGCGACGGGCGGCGCTTGTCGATGATGGCTAGCGAGGCGTTCAGCCGCTTGGCGAATCCGCGGGCCATCTTCGCGGAGCCCACGTCCGGCGCGACCACCGCCACTGCGCCGAGGTTCTTCCGCCGATAGTGCGCGGTGAACACCGGCATGGCGTACAAGTGATCGACGGGGATGTCGAAGAAGCCCTGCAGCTGATGCTGGTGAAAGTCGAGTCCGAGGACGCGATGCGCGCCCGCCGTGACGATCATGTTCGCCAACAGCTTGGCGCCAATCGCGACGCGTGGCTGATCTTTGCGGTCCTGGCGCGAGTATCCGTAGTACGGCATCACGACCGTGACGCGCGCCGCACTCGCGCGCTT
Organism: Gemmatimonadaceae bacterium; assembly: GCA_040902075.1. Lineage (GTDB taxonomy): Bacteria > Gemmatimonadota > Gemmatimonadetes > Gemmatimonadales > Gemmatimonadaceae > DASPMP01. Next base: position 20,461 of record JBBDXZ010000152.1, on the reverse strand, counting down.
CGCCGCGTCGATCAGCAGCAGAAGCTCGAGAATGTTGTCCGCCGGCGGATTCGTCGGCTGGATGATGAAGACGTCGTTGCCGCGAATGTTCTCATCGATGCGAACGAAGATCTCACCATCCGCGAACTTGCTGAGGTGGACTCGGCACAGCTCGACGCCGATGTGACGGGCCATCTCCTCAGCGAGCGGGCGATTCGCCGTTCCGCTGAGCAGCTTGAAGCCGTGGCTGGGTACCGAGAGGCCGTCCATTAAGAGCGGGGAATAGGGGAAAAGGGAACAGGGAATGGGGGCGGAAGAATTCCGGTATTCCGACATTGAATGGGCCCGGAGGGATTCCGATATCCCGCTTTCCCAATTTTTTTCCCATTGCCCCCGGTGGATTCGAACCACCATTCTGCGGTCCAAAGCCGCATGTCCTGCCATTGGACGAGGGGGCATACGTGCTCGCCGTGAGCTTACAAAGCTATTCCAGGACTTCGACTTGGACAACTCGCGAGCTCGTGCGTGTCGGGATCACGAGCGCGTCCGCGCCGAGGTCGCGCGGGTCGGGCGCTGGGCCTTCGTAGATACCGAAAACCGTCGATCCGGAGCCTGAAAGATGGGCGATCGCTCCCAGCTCCTGAAGCCGCTCCCGAATCTCGCGGAGCTGTGGGTAGCGCTTCTCGACCACGGGCTCGAAGTCATTGCCTTCCCGGCAGAGTCCCGCCCACCAGGATGATGCTGCCTGGAGCTCCACGATCTTGCGACCGCCAGTAGGCTCCGGCGGCCACGGCATCGGCCGGTCTTCATCGAGCCAGCGGTATGCGTCCGCGGTCGCGATCGCGAAGGGCGGCACCACCAGATGCACCTCCGCCGGCGGGACCGGCACGAGATCGGCAAGCGGGCTGATGATGTCACCTCGGCCGATGCTCATCGCGCGCACGTGTTCAGATGTTAGGAATGGAACGTCGGCGCCGAGAGATGCCGCAACCTGGCGGAGCTCGTCAGGGTCCATCGGCTTGGGCGCGAGGGCATCGAGTGCCCGCAGCACCGCGCCGGCGTCAGCGCTGCCCCCGCCGAGACCTCCGCCCACCGGAATGTTTTTCGTTATTTCGATCGCGAAGCCTTTGGGGAATTCCCAGCCGGTGTGCGCGGAGTATTCGATGGCTGCGCGGTACGCGAGGTTCTTCTTCGGCGGCCCAAGTCCGGCGGGCGGCATGCGGGGCCCCGACGCGTCCAGCGACCGTTCCTTGCCGCCCACGCGCACGACGATTTCGTCGGCGAGGTCGATCCGTTGGAAAACTGTCCAAAGGTCGTGGTAGCCGAAGTGATTACGTCCATCGATCTTCAGGAACAAGTTGATCTTTGCCTGCGCCAGCACGCGCGCGACACGCATCAGCGCTTGAGCTGCTTCAGCTCACCCAGATGCAGCCTGCTCCGGGCGAGGTAGTAGGCGCCGATCACCGTGATCGGGATGAGCGACAACACGTGGTACGACAGTGCCCACGCGGCCGCGAGGTTCTCTTCGACGCCGTAGAGCTTGAGTCCCATAACCGCGAAGAACTCGAACACGCCGAAGAATCCAGGAGTCGACGGCGCGGCCACGCCGATGACGATCAATCCCTGCACCAGCAGCGCCGCGGTGAACGGCACGTCGATCCCCATCGCGCGGAACATGATCCAGAAGGAGAACACGGCGGTCAACCAGTGCAGGAGCGCCCAGAGGAATACGACCGCGAACCGCTTCGGATGGCGCAACACGCTCAGTCCGTCCGCGAACGAGCGCAGCATCAGCCGGCCTCGCTCCTCGAATCGCGGGGCGACGCGACGCGCAAAGAGCTCGTACAGACGGATCAGCCGATCGGGGAAGAAGACGATCCCGTATAGCGCCGCCCCGACCGCGATGACCAGCACGAGGGTGCCCGCGTACGTCGCCGCCGACACGCCTCCCGGAAAGCTCGGGTCGAGCATCGCGACGACGAGCAGCAACAGCACGATCACGGCGTCGAACAGACGATCCACCACGAGCGACGCGAACGCCGCCGAAAAAGGAACCGTCGTGTCCCGTGACAGCGCGTACGCGCGCACCAGCTCACCGGCACGCGCGGGAAGGACGTTGTTCGCCATCATGCCCATGGCCGTCGCGCGCCAGAGCTTTCCATACGGCAGATTCGGCGCGATCGGGTCCAGGATTGGTCGCCAGCGGACCGCTCGCAGCGGGAAAATCATCGTCCCCACCACGATGGCGATGAACACGAGGACGGGGTCAGCGGTGCGTACGTCGAGCCAGAGCTCCGCCCACTTCACGTCGTGAAATACCCACCACAGCAGCAAGACGGTCAGCGCCAGGCCGATCGCCCCGCGCCACGGGATCTTCATTCTCTGGTCGTCGGAGGGCTATTCGACGCGCGCGAGCTCGACGAGGTCGTAGAGCTCTTCGAGCATCTCCTGTGACGGCGGACCGCCGCCCCGTCGAATCGCGTCGCGCAGCTCGACGGCGCGATCGAGGGCTGCCCGACCGCGGTACAGCAGCGCGTCCACCGGCACCACATCGTCGTCGATGGCGACCGGCTCGGCCATGCGTTCGCCGGACAGCGCCTCGAACGTCGCGATCGTCGCGTCCAGCGGAGAGCTGGCCGCTGGCGGCGGCTGGGTCACCGCCGCGAAGACCCGCGCGTGGCCAGCGGGCGGTGCCGCGGCGACACCGGGTGCGCTCGCGGGCCTCGGCGGCGGCGTGGTCGCCGGGGTCGTGGGGAGGGGCCCCGGTTTCCCGATCGCGGCGACGACTTCTCTTTGGTGCGTCGCCCGCAACGGAACGGTTGCGTGCGCGGCATGAGTCGGTGGGGCCGACGCCGGTGAGATCGTGGCGGCGAAAGTCGAGATGGCGTCGAGCGCCGACGCATTCAAGTCTCCGGTGCGCTCGAGATACGCCTCCACGGTCTGGGCGACCGCCATCTGGCCAAAGCTGGCGGCGGTGGCGCGAATGGCGCGCAATGCGCGACCGAGCTCACCCTTCGCGTGCTCCTGCTGGATGGCATCGGTTGCCGCCCGGGCTTCGTCGATCACCCGGTGCAAGTGCTCGCCAAGGCTGACGACCTCCATGCGGAACCGCTGCGCGGGCGTGGTCGGCGGGTTCGGGGCCACACTCACGACGGTCGGGCCCTTGTCGTCGAAGAACAGGTCGGAGATCGGGATGATGCGGTCGGCGCTGGTGTTGGCTACCACGCCATCCAGCGCAGTCAGGAACGCCCTGTATTGGGGCGTGGAAGTCGTGACGGTCTGGCCAGCGCTGAGGCCCGCGGCTACGGCTCGCAGGAGATCGGCCGAGACACGCAGCAAATTGACGTGGGCGGGCGACAGGCGCGGCTCGCCCAGCTCCAATGGCCGTACCGCCGCTTCCGCCGCTTCGGAGACCTCGGCGAGCGCGGGGACGTCGCGCACGCCGGCCACACCACGCAGCGCGCGCACCCGCGCCAGCACGCTGGCTCCGCCCGCGCGGTTGTCGGGACGCGTGGCGAGCAGCTCGAGGCCCGCGGCGATGTTGTTCGCCTCGCTCGCAAAAAAAGCAACCCCTGAGACCTGGATGGGCGTCGGCGTGCCGCCGGGCAGCTGAACGAATCTGCCGAGCTCCGCGACGCGCTTCATCGCCCATTGGTCTTCGGTCGGCGTCCAGGCTCGCGCCGCGCGCACGAGGATCTTGAAATCGTCTACGGTCGAGGTGAGCACGCCCTTGAGCGCCGGATCCCAAGGGAGCGTGCCTTGACGCAGCGACCGTCCGACGGCTTCGACGGCCGACGCGAGCTCGGCGAACGAGCCAAGCTTGGCCATCGTGGCGCTGCCCCGGAGCGCGCGCGCGGCGCGTTGCAGCGCCTCGAAATCCGGCGTGGCGTCGGCAGCACGCGACAACAGCCCGTCGATCTGCTCGACGTACTCGCTGGCTTCGAGGACGAAGAAGTCGAGAAACGAGGCTGGAGGTGAGCTCATGCGCTGATCGATCGAAGTCTAGGACGACGCACGGGCCGAGTCCATCGCAACTCTGAGCTCCCGAACGGCTTCTCCGACTCCGACGAAGATCGCCCGGCTCACCACCGAGTGGCCGATGTTGAGCTCCTCGATCTCCGGAATCCGCGCGATGGGCGGCACGTTCCCGACGGTGAGCCCGTGGCCCGCGTGCACCGCGAGTCCGAGCCTCGCACCGAGCCGCGCGGCGTCACGCAGCGCACGGACACTCGCGCCGTCATCGGGATGATGCGAGTAGTCGCCGGTATGCAGCTCAATCGCCGCCGCGCCCATGTCGCGCGAGAGCTCGACCACTCGCTCCTGCGGCCCGATGAACAAGCTCGTTCGAATGCCGGCGTCGTTGAGCCGAGCGATCCCGTCGCGGAAGCGCGGTGAGTCCTGTGTCAGATCCAGTCCTCCTTCCGTCGTGATCTCCTCGCGTCGCTCGGGCACGAGCGTCACCTGGTGCGGCCGCAACCGCGTCGCGATCCGGAGCATCTCGTCGGTGCAAGCCATCTCGAAGTTGAGCACCGTTCGTACGCTTCCGATGAGACGTTCGATGTCATGGTCCTGGATGTGGCGACGATCTTCGCGAAGGTGCGCGGTAATGCCGTCGGCCCCCGCGTCCTCGCACACCCGCGCGGCGGCCACGGGATCCGGTTCAGTGCCGCGTCGCGCCTGCCGCACGGTCGCGACATGATCTACGTTGATGTAGAGCCGTTGCCGCCGCATCGCGCCTTTCGTTGGTGGCATTTTTGCCGCCCGAGCCATCCGTTAAGTTGACAAAACCGCCAGGGGAGCGTGCGTGAAGAAACTAGCGATTGTTGTCTTGCTCGTAGTGGCCGGGTGTCGCCGGCAAGTCGTCGTGACCAGCGCGCCCGGAGCGCCGGGGGCGGCGACTGCGCGCGAAGCGGTCCAGCTCTTCATGGCGTCGGCGAAAACTCAGGACCTTCAAGCCATGGCCAACGTCTGGGGGTCGTCCGCGGGTCCGATTCGCAACACCATTCCCGCCGATGAGGTCGAGAAGCGCTCGATCTACATCATGCGGTGCCTGAGACATGACACCTACTCGATTCTCGGCGAGGTGCAGATCGCGGGCGGCGAGCGGGGGTTCACGGTCGAGGTCCGCCGCGGGAACTTGACGCCCAGGGCAGATTTCAATACGACGCAGGGGCCGGAGAATCGCTGGTTCGTGAGAATTTTCGAGCTCGAGAAGCTCAACCCGATCTGTGCGTCGCAATAGCGCGGCTAGTGCTCCGTCAGCTCAATGAGCACGCCGCCGGTGGAGGACGGATGGAGAAATGCGATGCGTTTTCCGTCCGCACCCCGACGCGGCTCGGCGTCGATCAACTTGATACCTGCCCGGCGACACCGTTCCAGTGTAGCGTTCAGATCGTCAACGGCGAAGCAGATGTGGTGGATGCCAGGCCCGCGCTTGGCGACGAACTTGCCAATGGGAGAATCAGGGGCTTGCCCCTCGAGCAGTTCCACGAGTGAGTCGCCCGCGCGGAATCCGGCGATCCGGGCATCATCCGCGTCGTCGAGCGGTTCTTGAGGCAGTCCAAGCAAGTCACGATAGAATGGAAGGATTCGATCGAGTGCGTCGACGGCGATGCCGATGTGCGCGATCCGAGTGCCACGCGACGTGGCCTTCTGCATGCCAAGTGCTCCTGCGAGTAGAGGTAGCGGTGGGGGCACCGAGAATCTATAGAATGCGCGAACGGCGAGCGTTCGGTCTCTCACGATGAAGGGAGGGGAAGTAGGAACATGGCGGAGAACACCCACGCGGTCACGGACGAGACGTTCGAGTTGGAGATCGAGAAGCACACGGGCCTCGCGGTCGTGGACTTCTGGGCTACCTGGTGCGGTCCGTGCCGCACGATCGCTCCGATCCTCGACCAGTTGGCGACCGAGTACGCCGGAAAAGTGAAGGTCGCCAAGCTCGACGTAGACACGAACATCCGCACCGCGACGCGCTTCAACGTGCGATCCATCCCGTTGCTGCTGTTCTTCAAGGACGGCAAGGTGGTGGATCAGATCGTTGGCGCGGTGCCGAAGATGCACATCGAGACGAAGCTGAATCACCACGCGGCGTGATGACCTAGCAAACATTGCCGCAAGGACGCGCCCCGTCCCATATTCCCTTCCGATGCCTGCGATCGTCGCGGGACTGCGCTTTCCGTATTCGCGCGTGATGCTCCCGCGCACGCGGCTCGCGTACGTTCATCTCAGAAACCTCCTGACCGATGCGAAGCGTGATCGGTCGGCGCGCTTGTCCGGGTATGTCGCCGTTTGGCTGCCCGAGGAATTTCTCGTGCTCTATCTCCAGCGTGGCGAGGTGGTCAACGCCACCGTAATGGATGCGCGGGGGTGGCGCGCGATCGCGATCTCGTCGGCGCTCGAACGGATTCCCGCCGAACCGGAGTACGGCGAGATCTGCTTCCACGAGGCCGAAGACGACCAGCTCGCGTCCATGTTCATCGCGCAGACGACCGCGCCCGACCCGTGGCCAACCGAGCTGCACGTCACGGATCCGGCGGCGCTGTTTCCGTTCCTGATGTCGATCATGTTCGACGGCATGCTCGAAATCGTGTTCGACGGCACCGTGAACTTCCTGATTTTTCGAGCCGGCGCGGTGGACAAAGCTTTTCTCTCGTTCTCCGCCACGGGGGCGATCGTCGAACGCGTCGCGAAGCTCTTTGCGCCCGGCACGAACGTCGAAGGGGGAAAGTTCCGCCGTTGGCCGTCGCTGGAGCCGTTGCCGGTGCAAGCGCCGCCCGCGCTGATCCAGGCGTACCGCGAGTTGAGCAACGCCCTGGTGCAGCGTCTCGTCGCCAACGGACGCGACGGCGCGCCGGCGATCGCGGAACAGGCGCGTCAGAACCTCGTGAAGTCGCATCCGGACCTGGAGAGCTTCTGCATCGGGATCAAGCCGACGCGCGAGCCCGTCGCCGATACCAACAAGATCACGGCGGCCGTGGCGTCGTGGCTTTCGGAAGTGATCTGGGCGGCCGCGGATCACGAGTCCGCGACACCCGCTTCGTTGTTGAAGGAGCTCACCTGGGAGCGCCGGCACATGTTTCAGTCAGCGGGATTCTACGATCGCATGCCGTGGAAAGTCATGTGACGACCTCTCAGTCCGGCCGGCTCTACGTCGTCAGCACCCCCATCGGAAACATGGGGGATTTTTCTTTTAGGGCGGTCGAGGTGCTGCGATCGGTGCACCTCATCCTGGCCGAGGACACGCGACACTCCCGAACGCTGCTCGACCGGTACGACATCCACACGCCGATGGCGTCGCATCACGAGCACAACGAAGCCAAGACGACGCCTCGATTGGTCGAACGGCTAGCGGGCGGCGAAGACATGGCGCTCATCACCGACGCGGGAACGCCGCTGCTCTCCGATCCGGGGCAGCGGCTCGTCCACGCCGCGATCGAGGCCGAGGTGCCGGTGATCCCTGTTCCCGGAGCGTCGGCGCTCCTTGCCGCGCTCGTGGCCTCCGGGCTGCCGGCGGACCGCTTCACGTTCTTCGGCTTTCTTCCGCGGAAGGGCCGCGAGCGTACCCACGTCCTCGACGAGATCGCTTCGTCCCCCTACTCGGCCGTTCTATATGAGGCTCCCAGCCGCGTGGCCGGATCGTTGCGAGACCTGGCGGACAGGGCCGGCGGGCGATTGGCCGTCGTCGCCCGAGAGCTGACCAAGCAGTTCGAGGAGCTGCGACGGGGAACGCTGGCGTCGCTGAGTACGTATTACAAGGAATCGCCGCCTCGAGGAGAAGTCGTGATCCTGATCGCCGGTGCGCCGCTCGCGGCGCCGGATGAGACCGCGTTGCTGGAGGAGGCACGCGTCCTGAGCGCGCGGGGGGTCTCAGTGCGCGACGTAGCCGTCGCGCTGACCCACCTTGGGGCGCCGCGGAATTTGGCATATCGCATAGCCCGAGCTGCGGACGCGGAGAGCCAAACTGCGGAAATCGGAAATGGGAAATCGGAAATGGGCGCCGATGAATAGATCGCGACTGGTCAAGGTCTTGGCTCTTGTGATCGGAGTGGGTGCCGTAACCGGTGCCGATTTCCCCCGCCCGCTTCGCGGGCACCCGCCGATTTCCGATTTCCGCAGTTCGACGAGCTCAACGAGCTCAACGAGCGCCACCCGCCTCACCATCGCCCGCCTCCAATACGACGGCGGCGGGGACTGGTACGCGAATCCGTCCAGCATTCCAAACCTCTTGGCCACCATTCGGCAGCGGACGTCGCTCAAAGTCGAGAAGGTGGAGGCACGCGTGCGGCTCACCGACGATCGGTTGTGGGACTTTCCCTTCCTGCATGTCACAGGACACGGCAACATCCGCCTGTCCGAGACCGAGGTGCTGCGCCTGCGCGAGTACCTGCTGCGCGGCGGGTTCCTTCACGTCAGCGACAACTACGGTCTCGATACCGCGTTCCGCCGCGAGATCGCACGGGTCTTTCCCGATCGGCCGCTCGTGGACGTCCCGCTGTCGCACCCCATATATCATCTGGTGTATGACTTCCCCAAGGGACTACCCAAGATCCACGAGCACGATGGCAAGCCGGCACGCGGATTCGGCATCTTCGTCGGCGACCGGCTCGCGGTGTTCTATGATTATGAATGCGACCTCGGCAACGGCTGGGAAGATCCTGAAGTGCACAAGGATCCGCCCGAGCTCCACGAGGCCGCGCTGCGAATGGGTGTGAACCTCTTTACCTACGCCGTCACGAGTCGGCCAGTCCCATGACCGTCGTCGAAATCGTCGAGCGCGAGCGCGCTCGTCTGCGAGTGATCCACGCCGCGGCGACGGTGGCGCTGGCGCTCGTCGTCACCTTCGCCGCCATTGGCGGCGGTGCCTGGCTGCTCGGCGATTCTCGCTGGATCGCCCTCCCCAAAGCGACCCCGCTGCTGGTATGGAGTGTGATCGCCGTCGCGAACGGCGCGTTGCTCTGGTGGGCGATCAAACGTCTGAGCCGGGACCTGGCACAGCCCTCCGTGGCGGCGGCGATCGAGCGGGAACAGACGCTTCGCGCCGGCGCACTCCGCGGCGTGATCGAGGTGTACGGCGGCAACGCGCTCGCGCGCCGGGCGGATCGGATGCTTGCCGCGACGCTCACGGATCGCGGTCCCACACTCGCTCCTGCGCTGCGCCGGACCAGCCGTGTCCGCGCCGTGCGCGCGTCGGCCGTCGCTGGCGTCACGCTCGCGCTGCTGCTGTTGGCGGCGCCGTCGTTGAATGACGGACTCCTCGCGATCCGGCATCCGGTCGCTGCCTGGCGCGGAACGCTGATCCCCGCGCTCAATTTCAAGAACCTTCCCACCGACCTGCTGCGCGGAGAGTCTACGCGCATCGCCGTGGACGCGCGCGGACGTCGGAGAATCCATCTCAGCACGCGCGCGACCGGCGAGGGCTGGCGGTCCATCACGCTCGCCGTCGATAGCGCGCGCGGCATTGCCACGGTGGTCGTTGGTCCCGTGCGGGGTGACGTGCTCCTCGTGGCGTCCGACGGGCGAAGCACAACCGACACGGCGGTGATTCGCGTGACCGATCGGCCTTTCGTCGGCAGTGTCCTCCTGCGAGCGCTCTATCCGTCGTACCTTGGCCGTTCGTCCGAGGGCCTGCCCGTCGGTGAACCAGCGCGCGTCCCCCAGGGAACGGTCATCGACGTATCCGGGCGCGCGTCGACCACGCTCAAGAGCGTCTTCGTGCGCGGTGGCAACGATTCCATCGCATTCAGCGCGACCGGGCACAGTTTCAGCGGCCAGTTGCGACCAAGGCATACCCAGCGCTTCGACTGGTTCGCGTTTGCGGCGCGGCAGGGCGCGATTGCCGACGTACCCCTACCGCTCGAGATCGAAGTCATCCCGGATTCCGTGCCGCGTGTCGAGCTGGTCTCGCCGGCCATCGACACCATCGTGGCAACCGGCGATCGCGTCCCGCTCCAGATCACGGCGACCGACGATCACGGCTTGGCCGTGGTCCACCTCCATACCGCTCGGCAGAGTGGCGGCAAGCGCGAGCCGGTCATCGCGCAGCGGCTCACGATCGACCAGGGAACGGTCTGGAACGGAACACCGACGGTCGATCTCGCCGCGCGCGACCTGAAACCGGGCGACGTGCTTCGCGTGCAGATCGTCGCAACGGACAACTCGCCGTGGGCTCAGCGCGGCGTGAGCCGCGAGCTGCTGCTGCGCATTCCCACGATGGAAGAGCGTCGCTCGCTCGCGCGTTCGGCAGCGGACTCCGCGGCCTCCGAGGCGCGGTCCGCCGCCACCGCGCAGAAGTCGCTCGAGCAGCGGACGGATGAAGCGGCGCGGGAGCGCGGCGCGCGTAATCAGTCCACGACCGGTGCCAAGGGCGCCGAAGCCGCTCGCCAGCGCGAGCAGCGCGAGCGCGAGATGAGCTTCGAATCGGCGGAAAAAGCCCGCGCGCTGGCGCAGGAGCAGCGCGAGCTGGCGGAGCGTGTAGAGAAGCTGAAGGACGCCGCGAAAGCGTTGGAGGAGCAGCTCAAGGCGGCGTCGGCACTCGACAGCAGCCTCGCTCGGCAACTTCGCGAGGCGCAGGACCTGCTGCGCGACGCGCTGACGGCCGACCTGATGGAACAGATGAACAAGCTGGAAAACGCGACGCGCGAGCTCTCGGGAGATCAGGCGCGCAACGCGCTCCGCGATCTCGCCGAGATGCAAAAGCGGTTGCGCGAGCAGCTCGAGAAGAGCGCCGAGATGCTCAAACGCGCCGCGCTCGAAGGCGCCATGGAAACGTTGAAGGACGAAGCGCAGGAGATCTCGGAGAAGCAGCAGGCGATGGCCGATTCGGCGAAGCAGATGAATGCGGAAAGCAAAACGCAAAATGCGGAACAACTCGCGGATCGCTCCGAGCGTTTGGCCAAGGATGTCGGGCGGTTGGAAGAGCGCCTGAAGAAGGAGAAGGCCGACCCGGCGGCGAACAAGGCGGCGTCGGCCGAGCGGAACGCGGCCGGGTCAGAGCAAAAAATGCGGCAACAAGACCCGGCAAGCGCCTCGCGGCAAATGGCACAGGCCGCGAAGGACCTGCAGGATGCCCGCGAGCAGCAAGTGGGCGAATGGAAAAGGGAGTTGACCGAGGCGCTCGACCAATCCATTCAAGAGCTCTTGCAGATGGCGCGCGAGGAGTCCTCACTCGAGGAGAAATCGCGGTCGGCCGGCCGCGATCCGCAGAAGAGCGAACAGGTTCGTGGGCAGCAGAGCGCCGTGCAGCAAGGGGTGGACAAGACGGCGGAGCGTCTGCAGAAGGAGGGACAGAAGTCGTCGCTGCTCTCGGGCCGGGCGCAGCGCGCAATGTCCGAGGCCAAGCAGCGCGTCGCTCAGGCGACGCAACAGCTGTCCGAGCCGCGCGGCGGGCAGCAAGCGTCGAGCACTCTGGGCGAAGCGGCGGAAGCCCTGAATCGCGCGGCGGCGGCGCTGGCGCGCGATCGCGAACGGGCCAACAGCGCCACGTCCGCGACCGGCTTTGCCGAGATGCTGCAACAGCTCCTGGAAATGGCCAAACGGCAAGGCTCGATCAACGCGCAGGCGCAGGGCCTGCTGCCCATTCCCGGTCAGGGGCAGATGAGTCCCGAATCGCAGGCGACCGCGCGGGCGCTGGCGCGCCAGCAGCGCGGCATCGCCAATCAACTCGAGGAAATCGGCGACGCGGCGGGCGGCGACCGGGCGGGCGAGCTGGCGAAGGAAGCGCGTCAGCTCGCGGAGGCGCTCGAGCAGACACGCGTGGATGCCAGTACCGTCGCGCGTCAGCAGCAGCTCTTCCGGCGTCTGCTGGACGCGGGCCGTTCACTCGAAAAGGAAGAGCGCGAGGACAACGAGAAGCGCGAAGCGAAAGCCGCGACCGGCGACGAACGATTCGATCCCGGCCAGGCAGGCGCCCGCGGCCGCGCCGCGTCGCGATTCCGCGAGCCGGCGTGGAGCGATCTGCGCGGACTCACGGCGGATGAACGTCGTGCGATTCTCGAGTACTTCAAACGGATCAATGCCGACAAACCGTAGCCGCAGGTTCCCGTCGGCCGTCAGCCCCTGGCCGTGGACTAAGATGCTCGCGATAGCGGCAGCCGTATTCCCAACGCTTCAGCCGGCGGCCTACGGCCAACAGCCGACGGGCCGGTCGGACTCGACCGCGTTCTATCGCGCGCTGGATCTCGAGGGGGCGGGGAAGCATCGCGAGGCGGCCGCCCTCTTTCGCATGTCGCTCCGCGGCTCGACGGCGGTGAGTGCGCTGCTCGGTCTCGAGCGCGCGTACCACGAGCTCCAGTGGACCGATTCGCTGCTGGCCCCGCTCGACTCGTTGATTCGCGAAAACCCACGAGAGGGGGTCTATCGCTCGGTGCAGCTGCGCAGTCTGCAGACGCTCGCGCGCGACGCCGACATGCGCGAAGCGTTCGAGCGATGGTTGCGCGACGTGCCGAAGGATCCGGCGCCGTATCGCGAATATGCGCGGCTGCTGCTCCAACGCGGCCAGGCGCAGCGCGCGGACAGCGTGTTGCTGCGGGCGCGGGCCCAGCTCGGCGGCACCGGCGATCTTCACCTGGAGCTGGCGCAGACCCGCGCGGCGCTGGGGCAGTGGGAACAGTCCGCCTCGGCTTGGCGCGTTGCGCTCGCGGGTGCCCCGTATCTCGAGCAAGCAGCGGCGTACGCACTGGCGCCGGCGCCGCTGGCCACCCGCGACGCCATTCGCGGCCAGTTCTTCGCGCCGCCGGTGCTCGTCCCGGCTCGCCGCGCTCTTGCGACGCTCGAAGCCGCCTGGGGCTCGCCCGCGAACGGTTGGCTCGCGCTGCGCGATCTGCCTCCGGACAGCGCGAGCGCCGCGGCCTGGCTCGACTTCGCGCAGCGCGCGGAAGCCGAGGAGCGTTGGACGCATGCCCGCGAGGCGCTTTCCAGCGTCCTGCGATATCGCAACTCGCCTGACATCGCGCTTCGGGCCGCGGGCGCCGCTTTCAACCGCGGCGACCCGGGCGGAGCGCTCACGCTCGCGCCCTTGAGCAGCGGCCTGGAACCATCGCGGCGCGTGGCCACTCAGGGAGGCGGCGGACCGGTCACGGGCTCGAGCTTCGACTCAGCGCGCGTCGCGCGAACGCTCCTGCCGGTTCACGTACGGGCGCTCGCCGCGCTGGGACGTCCCGCCACCGCCGAGCGACTGGTCGCGTCGTACGACCGGTGGCTCACGCCGACGAATCGCGCCACGCTGGCTCGCTCGATCGCCTTCGGATGGGTGCGCATCGGCGACATGACGCGCGCGCGTGGCGCGCTGACGGTCGCGGGCCCCGACGCCGACTCCAGCGACGCCGCCGGCTGGCTGGCCCTGTACGGGGGCGACATCAAGACCGCCCGTCGCCTGCTGCGCACGGGCGGAGACGCATCGCCGGAGCTGGCTCTCGCGCTCGGCTTGATCTCGCGCATCAAGGAAGACAGCTCGCCCGCGCTGGGACACGCGTTCTTGATGCTGGCACGCGGTGACACGTCGCAGGCAGCGACCGAGATGGTCGAAACCAGTGAACGACTTCCGGTTATCGCGTCGCTGCTGCTCTACACCGCGGGACAGCTGCGCATGTCGCTCAAGGACGACGCGCGGGCGATGCCGCTCTGGCAGCGGGTCGTCGAGCAGTACGCGTCGAGCGCCGAAGCGCCGGCGGCCGAGCTGGAATGGGCGCGCGCGCTGCGTCGCCAGGGAGACCTACCCGGCGCGACTCGCCGCCTCGAGCATCTCATCCTCACATTTCCGCAAAGCGCTCTGGTCCCGCAGGCGCGGCGCGACCTGGAGCTCGCCCGCAACACCATTCCCGGCATTCCATGAAGTGGTGGTTGGCGCGATCTGTTCGAACGCCGTTGGTGGTATCCGTGTTATCCGTGTGTTCCGTGTCATCCGTGATGGCACAGCACTTACTCGTGCCGATGGACGACGCGCAGCAGAACCATCTCAAGGCGTACGGGCTCACGTACAGCGCCCTGAAGGTGGGGATGAAGGCGGAGTGGCTGCTGAACTATCGCGGCGGTGCGTTCCTCCTGCCCGATACGCCGGAGCTGCGGCGGCGCGCGGGTCTGGACGGCATCACGCTCGAGGGAGTGGACGCCGCCCAGGTGAGCGCCATTCGCGGAGAGATCGCCACCAGTAACATGGACGCGATTCCGCTGGAGAAGGCGCCGAGGGTCGCCGTGTACACGCCGCCGGATGCGCCGCCGTGGGACGACGCCGTGACGCTCGCGCTCAAGTACGCGGGCATCGAGTACTCGCCCATCTACGACGAGGAAGTGCACCGCGGAGATCTAAGCAAATACGACTGGTTGCACCTGCACCACGAAGACTTCACCGGTCAGCTCAACAAGTTTCATCTCGGCTATCGCGACACGCCCTGGTTCATCGATCTCGTGCAGAAGAACGCGGCGACGGCGCGACGCTTGGGATTTCCGAATATCCCGGCTTTGAAGAAGGCCGTTGCCGACAACATCCGGCTGTTCGTGGACCGCGGGGGATTTCTCTTCGCGATGTGCGGCGCGACCGAGACGCTCGAGCTGGCGACCGCTGGCTACAACGTAGACATCGCGGGCGCATTCGCCGACGGAAGCCCCACCGATGACAACGCCGACGCGAAGCTGAATTGGAAACGCTCGTTCGCCTTTCAGGAGGCTCACCTCGAGCAGTCGCCGTTCGTGAACTCGATGAGCGACATCGACGGACATCAGGTCAACGTGCCGGGCCGCCGCCAGCCATTGGGAGCGTTCACGCTGTTCAACTTCTCGGCCAAGTTCGATCCTGTCGCGGCGATGCTCGTCCAGGACCACCGCACGGTCGTCAGCGATTTTTACGGCGTCACCACGAGCTTCAACAAGAGCGTGCTGAAGCCGGGCGTGATCGTGCTGGCTTTCGAGGAAGGCGCGCCGTGGGTGAAGTACCTGCACGGCGATTACGGAAAGGGGACGTGGACCTACTACGGCGGCCATGACCCCGAAGATCCGCAGCACGCGATCGGCAATCCGCCCACCGATCTGTCGCTCCACAAGAGCAGTCCGGGCTACCGGCTGATTCTGAACAACGTGCTGTTCCCGGCAGCCAAGAAGAAGCCCTTGAAGACGTGACGCGGTGCTCGACTTCCAGCCTCCAACCTCAGACGTCCTACTTCAAACGCCGTTGAAGGAACTGCGTTGGATGTTCGACGTTTGAAGTTTCACGTAAGAAGTTTGACGTACCCAGTTGTAGGTTAGGGGGTGCCCGTAACCCTCCCGAAAACGGTAGCGCAGATCCACCTCAAGGCCGCCGCCGCGATGCGTGCGGCCATCAAGCTGGCCGGCGGCCGCGAAGTCTGCTTCGCCTGTTCGCTGGACGAAGACGGATTGATCGAGACCGCGCGCGTGGTGGCTCGGGGCGATGCGACCTGCGTGCTCGCGCGGCCCGGCTTCGCCGAGCGCGGCGAGATACTCGTGCACAATCATCCATCGGGCCTGCTCGAGCCCTCGGACGCTGATCTGGACGTCGCGGCGCGCATCTACGACGACGGCATCGGATTCGGGATCATCGACAACGACGCGGACGGCCTGTACGTCGTCGTCGAAGTTCCCAAGCACACGCCGCAGCAGCAGCTCGGACGCGACGAGATGGAGCGCGATCTCGGAGAGACGGGACCCGTCGCACGCGTGCATCCGCGTTACGAGGACCGGCCGAGTCAGCGAGCGATGGCGGCCCGGATCGCCCAGTTGTACAACGGCGGCGGCATCGGCCTGCTCGAGGCGGGAACCGGCGTCGGCAAGTCGCTTGGCTATCTCGTCCCCGCGCTCCGCTGGGGAGCGCGCAACAAGGAACGCACGATCGTCTCCACGAACACGATCAACCTGCAAGAGCAGCTCGTCGGGAAGGACCTTCCGTTCCTGAAGGAGGCGCTCGACGACCAGCCCGTGCGATTCGCGCTGCTCAAAGGATGGCGCAACTACGTCTGCCTCTCGCGGCTCGAGCACGCCGAGTCCGCGGAAGCCACGCTCTTCGACGAGGGGATGCGCGAGGAAGTCGCGCAGCTCGCGGGCTGGGCGTCCAAGACGACGGACGGTTCGTTGAGCGACTTGCCGTCCCAGCCGCGCTCTGAAGTGTGGGACGAAGTCGCCGCCGAGCCGGATCTCTGCCAGCGCTTCCAGTGCAAGCACTTCGAGCAATGCTTCGTGTTCAAGGCGCGGCGCATCGCGGCGGAAGCGGACGTCATCGTGGTCAATCACCACTTGTTGCTCTCGGACGTCGCCGTCCGGCGTGCGTCCGGCAACTGGGGCGACTCCGCGGTCCTGCCGGCGTATACACGCCTGGTGGTGGACGAAGGGCACCATCTGGAAGACGCCGCCGCGAATCACCTCGGCGTCACCGTGACCCGCCGCGGACTGCAGCGGCTCTTCGGCCGGCTGGAGCGCCGAGGACGCGGGCTGCTGCCCGCGCTCGTCGCGCGGTTGAACGCTTCGCGGGACCTCATCAGCGTCGCGAGCATGGACCTCGTCGAGGAGAGGCTCGCGCCGGCGGTGCGCGCGGCGCGCGACAAGTCGACGCTGCTGTTCGATCTCCTCGACACGCTGCTGGATGAATCGGGCGTGCAGGTGCTGCGCCTGACCGACGCGTTCGCCGCGCATCGCATCTGGGACTCCGGCCTGCGTCTCGCGCTCGATGATACACGAGGCGAAATCGCGATGCTCCGCGAGGGCCTGCAAATGGTCGGGGAACGCATCGAGAGCAGCTCGAAGGCCAGCGAGGCGAATGCCTCGATGCTCTCCGAGTTGCGGGCCGTGATCCGCCGGCTCGAGAACGCGAGCGACGCGCTGCGAGAGACGCTTGCGCCGAAACCGGGAGCACCCACCGTGCGCTGGCTCGAGAGCAAGGGGCGGGAGAAGTCGGTCGCGGCGACCAGTGTGCCGCTGGACCTCGCGCCCATCCTTCGCGACGATCTCTTTCGCCGGGTGAAAACCACGATCGTCACGAGCGCCACGCTCGCGACGAACGGTGACTTCACGTTCTTGCGAAACCGCCTCGGCCTCAACGAGGCGGACGTCGAGCCGACGACCGGCGTGTTCCCCTCGCCGTTCCACTACGACGTTCAAGCATTGCTGGCGGTGCCAACCGACGCGCCGGCGCCGAACACGGAAGGCGCGCGACACGCCTCGTTTCTGAAGCAGATCGTTCTCGATGTCGCCGAGGCGTCGGACGGCGGGTTGTTCGTGCTCTTCACCAGCCACAAAGACGTCCGCCTGATGGCGGCCGAACTTCGTTCGGCTGGCTTCGAGCGGCGCTGGCAGTTGTTGATTCACGGTGAAGGAACCCGAGACCTTTTGTTGGAACGCTTTCGCGCTTCGCGCTCGAGCGTGCTTCTGGGCACAGCGTCCTTCTGGGAAGGAGTCGACGTCCCCGGCGACGCGCTGCGCGGGCTGATCATCGCAAAGTTGCCGTTCAAGGTGCCGACCGAGCCGCTGACCGCGGCACATTGCGAGGCCATCGAGCGCGCGGGGGGCGACGCGTTCGCGGAGTACATGATCCCGCACGCGGCGCTGCGGCTCAAGCAGGGGTTCGGCCGGTTGATCCGGTCGAGCACCGACAGCGGCGTCGTGGTGATCGCCGATCCGCGTGTCATTCGTATGGGGTACGGACGCGAGCTACTAAAGGTCCTTCCTCCGGCTCGACGGCTCAACGGACGATGGGAGGAATTACGCGAAGAGATTCGGCGGTTCTACAAATGACAATGCGTCTAACGAAAATCGTCTGCGTCGGCCGCAACTACGTGGACCACGCGAAGGAATTAGGCAACGAGGTGCCCAAGGAGCCGCTGATATTCCTCAAGCCGCCGTCGAGCGTCATCGGCGACGGGCAACCGATTCGACTCCCAAAGGTGTCCAAGCAGGTGGAGTACGAGGGGGAAATCGGGATCATCATCGGGGAGCGGCTGCGCGACGCCAGCGAAGAGCAAGCGCGCACAGCAGTGCTGGCGATCGCGGCTGTCAATGACGTGACTGCGCGCGATCTGCAGAAGTCCGATTCGCAATGGACGCGGGCCAAGGGGTTCGATACGTTCTGTCCAGTGGGTGTGCCGAATGAACCGCCCAACGATCTTGGCTCGCTGCAAGTAGTTACAAGAGTGAACGGAGTGGAGCGGCAGCGCGGGAAAGCGTCACAGATGGCATTTTCCATCCCCATGGTGCTGGCGTACATCTCCAAGATCATGACGCTGGAGCCCGGTGACCTTGTCCTCACTGGCACTCCGGCCGGAGTCGGGACCCTCCAACCCGGCGACGAGGTAGAAGTGGAGGTGCTCGGCGTGAGCCGGGTGCGCAATCCTGTTCTAGCACCCAGCCCCTAGCACCTAGCCCCTAGTCGATTGCCCCAGCTCGCTAAGCGGTTCGAGACACTTCCGGAGTACGTGCTCGCGCGTATTCCGCAACGGAAGCACGAGCTGCTGAAGCGCGGAGTGGACGTCATCGATCTCGGCGCGGGCGATGCCGACTTGATGCCGCCCGAGGCGGCGCTGCGCCGCCTGACCGAAGTCGTATACATCCCGGGCATGAACCGATATGGGTTCGGTCTCGGGCTCGTTCAGTTTCGCGAGGCCGTCAGCGCATGGATGGAAAAGCGCTTTGGACTGCGCTTCGATCCGCTGAAGGAAATCGTTCCGTTGATCGGATCGAAGGAAGGCATCTCGCATCTCGCGCTCGCGTACATGGAGCCGGGCCGGGTCGCGATCGTGCCGGAGCCCGGGTACAACTCGTATGTCGGTGGCTCGCTGTTGTCCGGCGGCGAAGTCTACAAGTATCCGCTTCGGCCGCGGACAAACTTCCTGGTGGAGCTCGATGACATTCCCGCCGACGTTCTGAAGCGGGCGAAGGTGCTCTACCTCAATTATCCCAATAACCCGACCGCGGCGATTGCGCCGGTCGAGTATCTGCAGAAAGTGGTGAAGCGGTGCCGGGAGTTGGACATCCTGCTCGTATACGACAACGCGTACTCCGAGATGGCCTTCGACGGCTACGTGCCGCCGAGCATTTTCGAGATCGAGGGAGCGCGCGACGTCGCCATCGAATTTCACTCGATGTCGAAGACGTACAACATGACCGGCTGGCGCTGCGGCTGGGCCGCCGCGCGTCCGGAGATCGCTGGACCGTTGGCCAAGGTAAAAAGCTTCGTCGACACCGGTCAGTTCATGGCGGTCCAGGCAGCGGCAGTGGCGGCGCTCGAGAGCTGGGAGCACTTCTTGCCGAAGAATCGCGAGGTGTTTCGCGAGCGGCGTGATGCGGCGGTCAAGTCGTTCCGCGAAGCCGGCTTCAAGTGCGACGTGCCCAAGGCCACCATGTATCTCTGGATCCCACTGCCCGACGGTCTGGCCAGTGCGGCGTTCGCCGAGCGCCTGATGGAGGACGAGGGAGTCATCGTGCTCCCCGGGTCCGGTTTTGGCGCGGGCGGCGAAGGCTTCTTCCGCATCTCGTTCATCACGTCACCGGCGCGCATCGCCGAAGCTGCCCAGCGCGCGGGTCGTGTTCTGCGGAAGGTGACGGCGACGAGCGAGCGCTCGGTTCGCGCACCGGCGGGCGTCGCATGAGAAAAATGCTCGAGCGTCGCAGTCCCCGCTGGTGGGCGGTCTCGGTAGCGATCCATGTCGTGCTGGTTTTGGCGCTCGCCCAAATCATGTTCCGCTATCCACTCGGCCAGCTCCTGGGACTCCCCGTGCCGGAAGTGAGGCAGGAGCGGCTTCAGTACATCGCGCTGCCTCCGCAACCGACGGAGAATTCGAGCGGCGCGAGGACGGCAACACCTTCGCCGGCGGCCGCGCCAGCCGCGCTCCAGACGCCGGTGTCGGTCCCCACGACCGTGCCACCTCCGACGGACAGCTCGCGCGCGCAGGCGGCGGGCGGCACGGGGACCGGCTTCGATGCCTTCGGCTCAGGCCTCGCGACTGGCCTCGTACCGCGCCAGCCCGATCCTCGGATCGCGCTCGCACCCGGTCAGATGGTGCGCAGACCGCACACGGTTGCGGAGGACGTCGACAGTATCGTGAGCCTGGCGATCGGCATCGTACAGGACTCGATGGCGATTGCGGCAGCCCAGCGTAAGCCCGGCGACTGGACCGTGAAAGGCAAGGACGGCGAAGTCTGGGGCTGGGATCCGAACGGCAACATCCGGCTGGGGAAGTTCACGATCCCCGGAGCACTCCTGGCGATGCTCCCGCTGAACATGCAAAGCAGGGTTGGACCCATCGAGGCGCGCGGCATGGCCTACATTCGGCGCGACATCATGGAGAACGCCCAGCGCCAGATCACCGAGGACGAATTCCGCGCTTCCGTGAAGCGAATTCGCGAGCGCAAGGAACGCGAACGGCGCGAGAAGATGCTGGCAGACTCGAAGGGGACGCCGCAGCAGTAGGTGCTAGGTGCTAGGTGCTAGGTGCTAGGTGCTAGGTGCTAGGTGATAGGTGATAGGTGCTAGGTGCTAGGTGCTAAG
>JBBDXZ010000151.1:0-11983 GCA_040902075.1 Gemmatimonadaceae bacterium | reverse complement strand
GCCGCCGGTCACCTTGCCGCCCGTGGTGATCGTCACGCCAACGCCCGCGTTCGCCTTCGGTTCCAAGAGCGATCCGTACGAGATGTACCTGAGCGACATCTTCACGTGCACGGCGAATCTCGCCGGCGTCCCGGCGCTCTCCCTGCCAATCGGCCGGGTCGGGAAGCTTCCTGTGGGCGGTCAACTGATGACCTCGCACTTCGAGGAGCAGCGCATGTTCACTGTTGCATCCGCGCTCGAGCGGTCGCTCGGCACCGAGGCGCACCGGTGAACGACGGACGACGCATGACGGACGCTGACACACGACGGACCACACGCGACATCTACGAAATGGTCGTCGGCCTCGAGGTGCATGTCCAACTCAAGACGCGCACGAAAGCCTTCTGTTCGTGTTCGACGAACTTTGGCGATCCGCCCAACACCAACGTGTGTCCCGTCTGCCTGGCGCTTCCCGGGTCGCTCCCCGTGCTGAACGAAAAAGCGGTGCAGCTCGCGATCCGCGCCGCGCTCGCCCTCGGATGCGACGTGCACGAGGTCTCGGTCTTTGCCCGGAAGAACTATTTCTATCCCGATCTGCCGAAGGGCTACCAGATCTCGCAGTAC
Source organism: Gemmatimonadaceae bacterium (assembly GCA_040902075.1). GTDB lineage: Bacteria > Gemmatimonadota > Gemmatimonadetes > Gemmatimonadales > Gemmatimonadaceae > DASPMP01. Next base: position 11,380 of record JBBDXZ010000151.1, on the reverse strand, counting down.
GACAGACCGCTCGCCACACACGGCAAGTTGGACGTCGGCGTGACACGGGACGAACGGCTCGTGTCCGTGGGAATCACCCGCGTACATATGGAAGAGGACGCGGGGAAGTCACTCCACGACCGCTTCCCCGGCGCCACCGCCATCGACCTCAATCGCGCCGGCGTTCCGCTCATCGAGATCGTGAGCGAGCCGGATATGCGTTCGTCCGCCGAAGCGGGCGCGTACCTGCGCGCGCTCAAGCAGATCCTCGAGTATATGGATGTGAGCGACGTCAGCATGGAAGAGGGAAGCTTGCGCGTGGACGCGAACGTCAGTGCGCGGAGGCGCGGCGACACGACGCTCGGCCAAAAGACCGAGGTGAAAAACATGAACTCGTTCTCGGGCGTCGAGCGCGCGCTCGAGGTCGAGTTCGCGCGGCAGATCGCGGTCCTCGAAGCTGGTGGCAGGATCGAGCAGCAGACCATGCTGTGGGACGCGACAACGGGACAGGTGCGGCCGGCGCGGACCAAGGAGGCGAGTCACGACTACCGGTATTTTCCCGAGCCGGATCTGCCACCACTGCGGCTCGACACCAAGTGGATCAAGGACGCGCGCGAGCATCTTCCGGAGCTGCCAGCGGCGCGTCGCGATCGCTTCAAGCAGACCTACCAGCTCGGCGACTACGACGTGGATGTGCTGACCTCGTCGCCTGCTCTCGCCGAGTACTTCGAGGGCGTCGCCCGTCAGCATGGCGATCCCAAGGCCGCCGCGAACTGGGTCATGGGCGAGGTGCTCGGGGCGTTGAAGGCGACGGGCCAGGCGATCGCCCACTTCACGATTCGACCGGCCGATCTCGCCGCGCTCTTGAACATGGTTCGCGACGGCGTGGTGAGTCACACCGCGGCCAAACAGATCTTCGCCGCGATGGTGACGTCCGGCGACCCGCCGGCGGTGATCGCGAAGCGCGACGGGCTTCTCAAAGTGTCCGACGACGATGCCCTCCGGCGCTGGTTGGACGAGGTGCTTGCGGAGAATCCGCAGGAAGCCGAGCGCTTTGCCGCGGGCGAGAAGAAGCTGCAGGGAGTGCTGATCGGCGGCGTGATGAAGAAATCGAAGGGCAGCGCCGATCCGAAGCGTCTGGCTCAGCTGCTCGCGGAGCGATTCGGCAGGTAGATCGGGTCCTTGAGCGACTCCGCGTGCGCGAGCGTTGTTTTCGGCATGCTGAAGTGCGCATCGGCGCGCTCGCGAACTTCGTCAGGCCCGCCCCGTCGAAGCGCTTGGCGGCGCACGCGTTTCGCGAGGCGCAGTGGTGCGTCGCCGGACGGGTCGAGTCCGAAGGTTTCGGATGAGTCCAGGCGCTGCAGCAGATCGACGATGTAGTCGAACGACCGTACGAGATAGAGTCCGACGTCGTCGTCCGACAAATCCCAGCGGCTGTTCTCCAGCATCATCTGGAAGATCCGCTGCCACGATTCCGCGTCGGCGGCATGGACGATCCCGCGAAAGATCCGCCGGTTGGTCGAGGTGCTGAAGATCGTCGGACTGAGAATGCGATCCAGCAGCCCGTCGGCGATGCTGTGATCGAGGAGGATCAGGTCGCGCGCGCGCCGGCTGGATCGCTCCCCGAGATGCGTCTCGAAGCGACTCTCCCAGTAACTGTGCCCGAGCGACGCGGTGGACGACGTGAGCGCGAGCTGGCGCGGCACGAAATAGTTGTGCGCGACCGTGTCGGCGGCGAGGTGCGCCAGGTAGCCGAGCGCAAACGCGCGCAGCGGCTCATCGCGGGCGGCGTCGTAGATCTCGAACCCGACTGCCCAGGAATGGCAGTGCCGGCCGGCTGGCGCGTATTTCTTGGCAATGCTGGTGTCGGCCGCGATCGACCCGTAGAGGAACTGTTGCGGAAACGCGCGCAGGAGATCGGCGACGTTTCCCGGGAGCAGCGCGGCCGCTCGCAAGATCGCGTCGCCAAGAAAGACGTGCGTCCCTGGCGTCCAGGCCCAGGCCGTGTCCGGTGTGAGGACCAAAAGGAGGAGGGCGCCGAGCAGTGGAACCTGCCAGCGCCCCGCTCCCCATCCCCCCCATCCCCCCCTTCTTCCCCCACTGCCCCTTCCAGACGACGCGACGCGCGCGTGGCGATTACAGCCCAAGCTTTTTGCGCTGGCGACGAATCGCTCGGCGCAAGTCCTGAAGCTCCGACTGAACCAGATGTTCGATCGAGTCGCGCGCCGACTCGAAGTAGTCGTGCATCTTCTCTTCGATCTCTTCCCGTGGAATGCGGTCCCACGCGTCCACGCCGCGATCCCACGCATAGCGAGCCCCGCGCTGCGCGAGACGCGCGCCAACGTGCGCGCCGGCTCGGGCCGCCCGCCACGCGGGCGCGATCGGTCGCCGTCCGGTTGGTCCGCGACGGAGGAGCAGCGTCGTGCCAGCCCCGATCGCCACACCCACCAGCGCGGCGGTGAGAAGGTCGTACTGCGCCTCGCGCGAGTCACTCGCGGCGACGCCGCCGCGACCGGAGCCGCGGACGCGCGGCCGTGCTTCGCGCTTCCTCAGGGATCCCGTCGCTGAAGTCGCGCTCTCGGTTCCGTTGCGCGTCGTCGAACGTGTTCTCGTCGGATTCACTGTCGTCGCCATGCTCCTCTCCTCCTGGTCCTTCGTCATCGTCGGCGGGCGCGTCGCGCAACCCACCGAACGTTGCTGCCCCGGTTCGCACGCCGCGCACGACCGCCGCCGTTGAGACGAAAGCCTGCTCGGCCTCCTGCTGTGCCACTTCCAACAGCGCGTTGAACTCGTTGATCCGGGTCTCGGTGAGCTCCACCGCCTGGGTCAGGCGGCGGTTGGCCGACGCGATCGTCGCGTTGACCTGCTGCACGTCGTTCCGAATCGACGAGGTGATGTAATCGATATTGTCCGCGATGTTGCTCGCATGATGCGTGAGCGGGTTGATGTCCCCGTACACCTTGTCGAGCAGCGCTCGCGTTTTTCTGAACGTCTTCCAGAACTCCCACGCCGCCGGCGCCGCGAAGATGGTGAATACCAGGAGCGTGAGCGACATGAGCCCGCTCGCGATTCCCGTCACCGTCTCGAACCAGCCGCGCTCGACCGCGAGAGTCTTCATGACCACGGTGTCCGGGATCGCGGCGGCCTGCTGCTGCAGCCACGCGCCCGAGCGCGTGATGAGTTCTGTCATCGGTGTACCGGTGTGCAAGGGAAAGGCCAGCGGCCACGGCCATGCTACCCGCATATGGAATATGGGTCAACCACAGGCGGCGCGTCATACGCTTGACCTTGATAGCATGCCCGGTCAACCTTCGCCCCCATGGGAGCACTTCAGTATTCCGTGGAAGGCGGCCGGCGACTGTCCGGTACGATTCGTCCGTCCGGAAACAAGAATGCCGCGCTGCCGATCATCGCGGCGGCCCTGCTGACCGAGCATCCGGTGACGCTCGAGAACGTGCCCCGGATTCGCGACGTTGAGATCCTCGTCCAACTGGTCAAATCGGTCGGGGCTCATGTGGAGTGGATCGAGCGAAATGCGCTGCGAATCCACGCCAAATCGGTCGTTGCGGCTGAGCTCGATCCGGAGCTCTGCCGGCGGATTCGCGCATCGATTCTGCTGGCCGCTCCCCTGCTCGCGCGATGCGGCGAGGTCGTCCTTCCACCGCCCGGTGGCGACGTCATCGGACGCCGGCGGCTCGACACGCATTTTCTCGCGCTCGAGCGCCTGGGAGCAGCGTTTGAGCTCGAGGAGTCGTTCCGCTTGAGCACGCCGGGACTGCGTGGGGCCGACGTCTTCCTGGATGAGCCGAGCGTCACCGCGACGGAGAACGCGGTGACGGCCGCGGCCGCCGCGCGTGGCACGACCGTTCTTCGGAACGCCGCCTGCGAGCCGCATGTCCAGGACCTCTGCCACTTCCTCGTGGCGCTTGGCGCCGCCATCGAAGGAATCGGCACGAACAAGCTCATCATCGAAGGGGGACGCACGCTCGGCAGCGCGCGCCACCGGATCGGACCGGATCACATCGAAGTCGCATCCTTCATTGGACTCGCGGCGGTCACATGCTCCGAGCTCCGCATCGCCGATGCTGGCGTGGAGCACCTGCGGTCCACGCTCATGGGATTCGCCCGCTTGGGCATCTCCTGCAAGATCGAAGGTCCGGACCTCGTGGTCCCGGCGGAACAACTGCGCGCCATTCAATCGGACATGGGCGGACATGTGCCGAAGCTCGAGGATCAACCCTGGCCGGCGTTCCCGGCGGACTCGATGTCCGTGGCGCTGGTGACGGCGACGCAATGCACGGGACTCATTCTCGTGCACGAAAAGATGTTCGAATCACGCCTGTTCTTCGTGGACAAGCTCGTCGGGATGGGTGCTCGCATCGTTCTCTGCGATCCGCATCGCGCACTCGTCGCTGGGCCGTCGACGCTGCGCGCGGCGACATTGGAGTCTCCTGACATACGAGCCGGAATGGCCATGCTCGTCGCGGCGCTGTGCGCCGAAGGCGAGAGCACGATCAACAATGTCGCGCAGATCGAGCGAGGGTACGAGCGCATCGACGAGCGGCTCAGCGCGTTGGGGGCCAAGATTTCGCGCGTGGAGGACCGGCGGTCGAAATGATCCCGCTGGATCAGGTGGAGATCGCTGACGACCTCACCCCCTTCGGCGTGCACGCCTTCACGACCACACGGCACGTCGGCAGCTTCAGCACAGGATCCGAGGAACCGGTCAGGGACGTGATGGCGCGCTGGGACGCTCTCCGCGCGACTATCGCCGCGCGCGGCGTTCGCCGTTTGGCGACCGCGGCGCAAGTGCACGGGGTCGAGGTCGTCGTGCACACGCAAGGGTGGGAGGGCTGGCTGCGCGGGCCCCGAGCCGACGGCCACGTCGTGACGACGCGCGGCACCGCCGTTGCCGTGACGATCGCCGACTGCGTTCCCATCTTCATCGCGCATCCGTCCGGCGCGGTGGCGATCCTCCATTCCGGATGGCGCGGCACGGCGGCACGCATCGTCGAGGAAGGCATCGCCACGCTCGCGCATCGCGGTTTTCCCGCCGCCGAGCTGCGGATGCATCTCGGTCCCGCCATCTGCGGGAAATGCTACGAGGTGAGCGCGGACGTTTTTCGCCAGCTCACCGGCCATTCCGTGTCTGCTCCGACACCGGTCAATCTGCGGGCGCTGATCGCGGATCATGCGCGCGCCGTCGGCGTCCGCCACATATCGACCTCGCCAAGCTGCACTCGGTGCGACAACCGCATTTTCTACTCGCATCGCGCCGGCGATGCCGGCCGTCAGGTGGCGGTAATCAGCGCGGCGGCCTGAGCTGTCGGAACGGTCAGGGAACACCTAAGGAACGCCTAAGGAACGGACAAGGAACGGTTTGCGGCGATAGTAGTGCGGTGAAACCTCCTCCCTTCGGGTCGGCGGCGCGGGCTCGCCCGGACCTAGCCGCTTGGGCGGCTAACTGGCGGGACCAGCGAAACATCCGTATTGTAGAGCCCAGTTCCTCCCAAGTGGTTCCGGTGGCCCCTGTTACGAATGCCCTTCCTTCCTTCGGCGACCGATATCGAGTTGAGCGTGAACTCGGTCGGGGCGGTATGGCTACGGTGTATCTCTGCACCGACACGAAGTTTGACCGCTCGGTCGCCATCAAGCTGCTCCACCCCGACTTGGCAGCCGCGGTGGGCGCCGACCGGTTTCATCGCGAGATCAAGATCGCGACCGGATTAACGCATCCTAATATTCTGCCGGCGTACGACTCCGGCGAATTGGACGGGCAGCTGTTCTATGTGATGCCCTTCGTCGAGGGTGAATCGCTCCGCGAACGGATCCATCGCGAGCGGCAGTTGCCCGTGCAGGACGCGGTACGCATCACCTGCGAGATTGCCAGCGCGCTGCATTACGCGCATTCGCGCGGCATCGTCCATCGCGACATCAAGCCCGAAAACATACTGCTCGAGTCGGATCACGCCGTCCTGGCGGACTTCGGAATCGCGCGGGCGATCACCAGCGCGGCCGATGTCGAAGCGCTGACGCAGACGGGGATGTCGCTCGGGACGCCGTCGTACATGAGCCCCGAGCAGGCGATGGGCGAGCGCAATATCGACGGACGCAGCGATCAATACGCTTTGGCTTGCGTGACCTACGAGATGCTCGCGGGCCAGCCGCCGTTCATGGCGAACACGATGCAAGCGTTGGTCGCGAAGCACCTGGGCGAACCTGTCCCGCTCATCAGCACCGTCCGGCCCGCGGTACCCGACGAGTTGGAAGACGTGATCCTGCGTGCCCTCGAGAAAGTGCCCGCGGATCGTTTTGCCACGATGGCGGAATTCGCCGACGCACTTGGCAACGTCATCGCGACGACTGGAACCTGGGCCCGGCGAACTCCCGGTCGGGAGCGCACGGGCCAGCTCCGGGCCACGCGCAGACACCCGGCAGTCCCGGCGCCGAATCGGCGGAAACTGGTGATCGCTGCGGCGTTCGCACTCATCATGCTCGGCGGCGGCGGTCTCAGCGCCTGGCAGTTGAGTCGGCAGGCAGGAGCAGCCAGCGCTGGCGACTCAGACTCCAGACGAATCGCCGTTCTCTATTTCGATGACGAAAGCGAGAATGGCGAGCTACGGTACATCGCCGACGGGCTCACCGAATCGCTCATCGACCAGCTATCGCAGGTGTCGGCGCTGGACGTCGTCTCGCGCAACGGCGTGCTTCCATTCCGTGGGACAGCTGCTCGCAGCGACAGTGTCGGGCGCGCCCTCAATGTGGGCAGCCTCGTTCTGGGTTCCGTGGAGCCGACGTCGCGCGGTGCGAGAGTCGACGTGCGGCTCGTGGACGCGCTTTCTGGCTCCCGCATCGGTGGGAAGTCCTTCGACATAGACACGTCGCAGGTGCTCGCGCTCCAGGACGCGGTGGCAAGCGAGGTGGCGTTGTTCCTCCGTGAGCGCTTGGGTCCAGAGATCCGGCTGCGCGAGCGGAAACTGGCAACCCGGAGCTCGGACGCGTGGATGCTCGTGCAGCGGGCCGAGCGCCGGTTCAAGGATGCCGACTCCCTCATCGCGGCGGCGGCCACCGAGCCGGCGGTCCAGGCGCTCACGCAAGCGGATTCGTTGCTCGCCCGCTCCGAGACCGCCGATCTCAATTGGCCCGCGCCCCCTGCACTTCGCGCATCGGTGGCGTACGCGAAGGCGCAGGCGCTTCGAAGAGAGCCGGCGCGTCTGCCCGCGGTCGTCGATAGCGGCATCGCCCACGCCGAGCGCGCCCTCGCTCTCGACTCGCGGAGCACCGATGCGCTCGAGTACAAGGGCAAGCTCCTCTATTTTCGCGTTACGAACCATTTGATCGCAAACCCCACCGAGGTGGAACGGACGCTGACGGTAGCGGAGTCGACGCTCACGCGCGCCGTCGCGATCAACAAGAACCAGGCGGGTGCCTGGGAAGCGCTGAGCGGGCTGCACTACCGCAAACCCGACCTCCAGGCGGTCATCGGCGCGGCGCTCAAGGCGTACGAGGCCGACGCGTATCTTCGCTCGGCGAGGACGATCATCAACCGGCTGTTCTATGCGTCGTTCAGCCTCGAAGCCTTTCCGGAAGCGATGAAGTGGCTCAACCTGTTCCAGGAGCGCTTCCCAAAGGACCCGTACGGAATCGAGGGGCGGTTGCTGATGTATTGGACGAAATACCAGCAACCAGACCTCGACAGCGCATGGACCTATCGGGAGCAGTACTTGAAGCTCGTTCCTGAGTCGCGCCGGCCGCTCGCCAGTAAGAAAGGGGATATTTACTTTGCCGGCGCGCTCGCAAATGCCGGCCTTGCGGACAGCGCCCGGAGTGTATTATTGCGAGCGCGCGCGACCCCCGCGCTCGACCCTCAACGGGAATTGTCGGCCATGGAGGCCTCTATCCGCGTGATGCTTGGCGATCACGACGAGGCCGTCCGGCTCCTCAAGGATTATCTGACCGTCAATCCCGACCACCGACGAGGGTTTGCGAATCGCACCATGTGGTTGTGGCGAGATCTACAAACAAATCCGAAGTTCAAAGCGCTCATCGCCGGATTGCAATGAGCCCTACCGTGTCATTCCCTCTACGACGGAGTTCTGGAATGCGACATTCACTGGCGTACGCTGCACTCTTCACGGTCTGGTTGGCGGCGGCATGTTCCGACGCACCGACCGTCTCGCCGCAGCTCATGCGCACGGGTGGTCCGGTGACGCACAGTCTCAGCGAAGACATCGACCTCATGGTGGCGGACTTCTTCCCGAAGGGACTGGAAACCGCGACTGGAGCGCGTTGGTCGACGGTGAAGTCGAAGTTGGCCGACGGCGATGTCGCGGGTGCCGCCAAGCATCTCGTGGACCTCGCGAAATTCATTCGGCTGAAGACGGGCGATGTCGTGGCACCCGCTGGTGAAACCCAGCAGCACGCCGCGGCGCGCCTGGTGTTGGCCATGTCGACGTACGTCTTTAGCGGCCCGACTGCACCAACTCCGCAGCCTGGGCCCGATATCGAGGTTGCGGTAGTGCCCGCGGGAGAGCCGGCAACGGTCCAGACACCGAGCGAGCACGCGGCAGTCGATCTCGAGGCGGGAAGCACCAACGAAGACCGCATCATCGTCATCTCGCAGGAGCAGACACTCTTTCTCGAGCAGTGCAGCGGTCCACTCCCGACCACACTCTGCCAGTATCCCCTGTTCTACAGGTTCGAGTCGTTTCCAAAGCTGGCGTTGAACAAGGTCGGGCGATTCGCGGCGTGCATGGTCACCAGCGGCCCTCGGCGCCCGCTCGAGTACACAGAGGGAGAGAGCACCAAAGAAGTCGACGACCGGATGCGGCTCGCGCACAACAAGCCCGAGTCTGAGGCGGATTACACGCCCGGCAGCACCATCATCGAAGGAATCGAGGTTCTGCCCAAGGCGGAGACACAGAAGGGCGGTTTGATAACGTGTGAAGGCGTCGTCTACCCTCCAGTGGTGGTTGCCGCCCGCGGCGGTTGGCTTGGCATCGGTGAGCGCGCGCTCTACGCGGTCGCGAACTTCGCGGGATGGCTGCTGACGCCCAAAAACCTGTACGCTTGGGATAGTGGACCGGAGCACGACTCGAGGTTCTTCAGCAACTTCAATGGCGTCGACCCAGGCAGCCGGCCGGATCTCTCGGCGGCGACGACGACTGCCCCTGCGAACGCCTTCGGTGGTGACGCCATCTCGGTGACTTTCTCAGTCGAGAATCGCAGCCGGAGATCTGGCGGTTATGCGACAGCGGCGAGCACGCAGACCACCGCACAGGTCTACTTGATCAACAGCGACGGTGCGCAGGTCGCCACGCTCGGGAATCCGTTCACGATACTCGCGATGCGGCCTGATGACGCGGCGCAACAGTTCGCGATGCTCGTCACACTGCCCGATGTGCCGCTGAACCGGCAGTACGCCGTCCGCGCGGTGGTCACTCCTGGTCCTGGTCTACCGGAAGTAGAGGATGAGGGCGCCAGCGGCAACAACAGTAAGGACGCCCCGATACGCATCGACAGTCGCTCGAGAGACAACATTGCGATATACAAGAACTACAATGCGTGGTTCGGTTCGAACAAAGACGAAGCCGTCCTTCAGGCCGCGCCGTTCAACTTGACGAGTGGCGAGGGATATGTCGTGCGGCCCATGAGTCAGCTGGCGGCCGGGATTCCGGCGGAGACGGAGCTCATCATAATTACGTCAGCCAGCAGCGGAAACAACCTCGATCAGATCACGGAACAGAGAGCCGGCGCCGCGAACCTCGAAGCATGGATACGGAACGGCGGCTGGCTGGTCATTCATGCCGGAGACAATGAGCCTTATTCCAACGACGAGACCTATCTCATCCCCGGCTTGACTGGACAGAAGGATCGTATACTCGGCTGCACTGGTCTGACGCTCAACGTGGCGAATCACGCGCTCGTTCGGGGCCCGGACGCGGCTCTCGGAACCGCCGATGACCTCACCAATACGAACATCGACAACGGTGGCAGATTCTGCAGCGACAACCATGGCTCGCTGGCGGGAGTCCTACCAGCGGGCGCCGAGGTTTTGATCAACGAAGAGGGCGGCAGTCAGCGGCCGGTGTATGCCACTTATGAGCTTGGAGCCGGACGCGTGATCGTGACAACACTCACGCTAGAGTTCCCGGCCCATACTACACAGACCTTGATCAATCATTTCTACTGGGCGATCAACGGTACCACTGCAGGCCCCGCGCTGAGAGCATTGATGGCCAACATCGTGGGAGACGATGCACCTGTCACCGTCAACACGGACGGCACGCCGCGAAACCCCTAACAATTTCCGGTTTTTAGGTCCGGAACCAGCCTGAACGGAAGCCCGGCTCGTGAATCGCGAGCCGGGTTTTTCGTTTGCCTCAGGGGACTCCGCATCCTTGTGGTTGTCCTGCTCAGCTTGACGCTCGTCGCAGCGCCCGATACCTTGTACTTGCTGCGCGGGGAAGGTCGTCTCGCGAGCGGAATGTGGGGGAGGCTCCCCACATTTTTTTGTTCTTGGGGGAGACACCTAGACATAACGTGAACGAAACGCTGGAAGCTGTTGTCGTTGCTGAGCTTGATTCGGCCGGATTCGACCTGGTCGAGCTTCGACGCGGCGGAACCAAGAACCGTCCGCTGGTCGAGGTTCGCATCGATCGGCGCGACGGCACCAGCGTCAGCGTTGCCGATTGTGCCACGGTGTCCCGAGCGCTCGAAGCCCGGCTCGATCACAGCGGGTTGGTCTCCGAGCAGTATGTGTTGCAGGTGTCGTCGCCTGGCGATCGCCCACTGCGCTCACCGGCGGAGTGGCGGCGGTTCGTCGGTCGGTATGTGTCGGTGCTCGCGCCGGAACATGGCGGGCGATTTGAGGGAAAGTTGGTCGATGTCGGAGGCGATGGCGGAGCGGAAACCGCGACGCTTGAGACCAACGGGAAACAGCGAAAGCTGCCGCTTGCGGCAGTGAAGGAAGCGCGACTGGCGTTTCGAATCTGAGACAAGAGGATGGGTGTGATGGTTAGCTCTGCAGACATGCTGGCTGCCTTTCGCGAGGTCACGAACGTCAAGCAAATTGAACGTTCGGAGCTCTACGGCCTGCTGCAGGACGGTATCATGGCCGCCCTCGCGAAAAAGTACGGCCCCAACGTGCAGGCCGAGGTCGAGATCGACGACGACCGCGGTGGCATCAAGATCGTGCTGCTCAAAACCGTTGTTGAGACCGTCGAAGACGCCAGCAAGGAAATCTCCCTTGAAGACGCGCGGCAATTCGACGAGGGCTTCGAGGTCGGCGACGTGCTCGAGGAGCCGGTCGATTTCGCGGTGTTCGGCCGCGCGGCGGTGCAGGCGGCCAAGCAGCGCATCATTCAGCGCGTCCGCGAAGGCGAGCGCTCCAAGATCCGCG
>JBBDXZ010000150.1:7269-12183 GCA_040902075.1 Gemmatimonadaceae bacterium | reverse complement strand
TCGTGACGATGGTCTTTCAGACGCTGTACTTCCTGATCGACCTGTACTGGGTGGGCCGGCTTGGCACCCAGGCCGTCGCGGCGGTGGGCCTGGCCGGAAACGTCACCTTCATCGTCCTCGCGCTCACGCAGATGCTCGGCGTCGGCACCACGACGGTCGTATCGCATGCGGTCGGACGCAAGGACCACACGCAAGCGCTCCTCCTATTCAACCAATCGCACGTGTTGGCGATGGTCTGTGGTTTCGCATTCCTGATCGTCGGTCTCGCCGTGCGATCGTGGTATTCCAACGCCCTGAGCGCCGACGCCGCCACGGCCGCGCTGTCGGCTGAGTATCTGCTCTGGTTCGTCCCGGCGATGGCGTTGCAATTCGCGCTGGTGGCCATGGGGGCCGCGCTCCGCGGGGTGGGCAACTTCAAGCCCGGCATGGTGGTGGGCACAGCGACCGTGATCATCAACATGATCCTCGCTCCGTTTCTGATCTTCGGCTGGGGCACGGGCCGCGCCTTCGGCGTCGCTGGAGCGGCCATGTCGTCCCTCATCGCCATCGTCGTGGGCATCGTCTGGCTCGCGACGTATTTCTTTCGGAAAGATTCCTACTTTCGGTTCGACGTCGGTCTCTGGAAGCCGCGCTACGATCTATGGAAGAAGATGCTCGAGATCGGCCTGCCGGCGGGCTTCGAGTTCGGCATTACGGTCGTGTACCTCACGCTCGTGTACTCGATCGCGCGTCCGTTCGGCGCGGCGGCGCAAGCCGCGTTCGGCATCGGGCTGCGCATCATTCAAGCGGGGTTCATGCCGGTGATCGCGCTGGGCTTTTCGGTCGCGCCGGTGGCGGGACAGAACTTTGGCGCAAGACAGGCGGAACGCGTGAAGCGGACTTTCAAGAACGCCGCGCTCATGGCGGCCGCGATGATGTTTCTCTTGACGGCGCTGTGCCAGATCGTGCCCGCCGCGCTCGTTGGCGTCTTTACGAACGACACGGCGGTCGTCGCAATCGGCGAGGAGTATCTGCGCATCATCTCGTGGAACTTCGTGGCGTCCGGTCTGATCTTCGTCTCGTCGAGCATGTTTCAAGGGATGGGCAACACGCGTCCGACGCTCGTCACATCCGCTTCGCGCATCGTCCTGTTTGCGATCCCGATCTTCATTTTGGCGCGACAGCCCGGCTTCCAACTCAACTGGATCTGGTATGTGTCGGTCGGATCCGTGCTCGTGCAGGCGGCGATCGCGCTGCTGCTGCTGCGACGCGAGTTCGAGCGACGCTTGACGTTCGAGCCGGCGAGCGCGTAGCTGTACCCGGAGTCGAAGTCACTCGCTGGCTTCATCGTGGACAGCTGAGCGCATCGATGTTATTGAGAACCCGCCCGCCTTCCACCGCGCGAAGGAATAGCCCGATCGGGCACAGCGATTCGGTCGGGCGATCGTCCATCGCGCCGACGACGCCCCGAAACCCGCGACGCAGCGAGTGCGGCCGAACGAACACGCTCGCGGTATCGATCGGGAGTGCCGCGACGTTCGCGTAGAACGCCGCGTCCTTGCCATCCCCGAACAGATATTGCTCGACGTTCGAGACATAGAAAGCGCGGACGACCGCGTTATGGGTCTCGAGATACTCCGCGATCGCGCGAAGAGCCGTCGGCCCGGCGAAATCGCCCGAGACAGGCACGATCAGGTTGCGCTCGTGGAGCGACTTGACGAAGCGATAGTTGTCTTCCGACGAGAGAAAGCTCCGCGGCGCGCCACTCATGTCGTTCGAGAAACCGGTGAGCGCCGCGAAGTCGCCACCGCGTCCGCTCGGAGCTCCCCGCGTCGTTATGGATGGGCCGTAGTAATAGAACGCCTGGAACACGGCCTTCAACTGACCCCATTCCTGATCGGTGAAGGAGAAGCCACGAGCTCGCGTCAACCGTTCGACGACGCGGGCGTAGTTGCGCGACGCCATCGCCGAGTCGGATGCGACCGTCCTGAACGCCTCCCAGATCTCCTGAATCGAACTGCCGGCGGCGAGACCTGGCGGGCGCGGCTTCGCGAACAGAATCGAGATGAAGTCCGCGCGGTCGGCCGCGAGCTCGAACATCGCCTTGAACATCAGGTGCTGCATCACCGCCTGACGGCGGATGTCGATGATGAAGGCCATCTTTGGGCGAATGGCCGCGATGTACGTGAAGTTCTGTTCCGGTCCCACGCCAAGGAATACGTCGCCGCTGATCCGGCGATCGCGAAGCATGGTGAAGATCTGGCCTACTTCCGTCTCGTTCGAGGTGAAGTTGTCCTCGATGCGGAAGTAGCCTCCCGGCTCAGAGATGCTCGATGCGAGCGCCCAGAATGCGCTGTCGCTGAGACGCTCCGGCAGCTCGCGCGCGGCTGGTGGCGCGAGCTGCCGGGGGGCGCATGCCAATGCCCCAAGAGCCGCCACGGCCGCGATGGTCCGGCCGCGCCAGATACTGGTTCTTTCCGTTCCCATATGACCTCCGCTCAGAGCACGAGACTCAAGAGCATGGTGAAGCTCAAGCCCGCGACACCGATGATCGTTTCCGCCACCGTCCACGTCTTCAGCGTCTGCGGGACCGTCATGTTGAAGAACTCCTTGATGAGCCAGAAGCCGGCATCGTTCACGTGTGAAAGCACGAGCGAGCCAGCCCCGGTCGCAAGGACCAACAGCTCGGCGTTGGTTCCGGGGACCAGGAGTGCGATCGGTGCGACGATCCCCGCGGCGGTCGTCATGGCCACCGTTGCCGACCCGGTGGCCACGCGAATGAGGGCGGCCACTATCCAGGCAAGGAGGAGCGGCGAGGCGTGCGACCCGATCGCCATGGCCGCGATGGCGCGTCCCACGCCGCTCTGCACGAGCACCTGATTGAAGCCACCGCCCGCGCCGATCACCAACAGGATCGTCGCTGTCGGGCCCAGGCAGTCGTTGCAGAACTTGAGCACTTCTTCTCGCGTGAAACGCCGTGGCCGACCCAGTGACCAGAAGGAGAACAACAGAGCGAGGAATAGCGCCACGATCGGATTTCCCACGAAGTGCAGCGTTGAGCGTACTGTGCTCGCGGGGTCGAGGGTGAGATCCGCCACGCTGGCGAGGAGCATGAGAATCACGGGGATCAACACCGTGAAGACCGAGATGCCGAATCCCGGCATGTCCTTCACGGTCTCGCCTTCCAGCTGTGCCGCAAGTGGATTGTCCGGGGAAAGCACAATGCGCGGAGCAATCCACGTGGCGTAGATCGGACCCGCCAGCGCCGCGGTCGGTAGTCCGACGAGCAACCCGTAAAGAATCGTGAGCCCGATGTCGGCGTTGAACGCGGCTACAGCGAGCATCGCCGCCGGATGCGGCGGCAGCATCCCGTGCACCACCGACAGGCCGGCTACCAGCGGGATGCCGATCTTGATGAGCGACATCCCCGTGCGGCGCGCGATGGTGAACACGAGCGGAACGAGAAGAACGAAACCCACCTGGAAGAAGACCGGGATCCCCACGATGAAGGCGACGATCATGATCGCCCAGTGCACGCGCCGTTCTCCGAAGAGATCGACGAGCGTGGTCGCGATGCGCGTGGCGGCGCCCGACTCCGCCATCATCTTTCCCAGCATCGTACCGAGTCCGAGCACCACGGCGATGAAGCCGAGCGTGCCGCCAACACCGTCCTGGAACGCCTTGACCGCGGCGTCCAGCGGCATCCCGGCCGCCACGCCCAGGCCGAGCGAGACGCCAACCAGAGCGATGAAGGGGTGCAGCTTGAAGCGCGCGATGAGCACGATGAGCGCGCTCACCGCGGCCAACGCGTAGAGGAGCAGGCGAGTCTCCGGACTCATGCGGACGCGCGGGTCAGGAGAGCAGCCACGAGGTCCTGTGGTGACTCCCTGATGTCACACACCCACGCGTGCTCGTCGGGCGATGGCTCCTCGAGTGTGGTGAGTTGGCTCTCCAATAGGGAGGGCGGCATGTAGTGCCCGCGCCGGCCGGAGAGGCGTTCGGCGATCAGCGCTCGCGGGCCCTGGAGAAAGATGAACTGCAGCTCGGGGGCTTCGGCGCGCAGGACGTCCCGGTACGATCGCTTGAGCGCGGAGCAGGTCATCACCATCCCCGTGCCGGCGTCCTTCGCTGCGCGGATTCGCGCGGCGAGTGCGCGAAGCCACCCCGCGCGGTCCGCGTCGGTGAGGGCGACGCCTGACGCCATGCGCGCCACGTTCTCGGCGGTGTGGTACTCGTCCCCTTCCACGAAGTCGACGTCGAGCGCACGCGCGAGCGCCGCGCCGATGAGGCTCTTGCCGGAGCCCGAGACGCCCATCACGACATAGAGGCCGCTGTGTCGCGCCGTCAGCTATGACTCTTCGCTAGTGGAGTCGAGCGCATCCTCCAGGATGGTCTGAACCTCGGATAACCGCTCGCTCGGCACATGGAGCTCGACTCCGCTGGGCACCGCTCCCTGGAAGCCCGGTCCGAAAATACCGGCTTCGTGGGACTTGATCGTCGTCGGAATGTCAGCGCTCTCGAGCCTGGCGCGGGCGATTTCGGCTTCGAAGCGTGAGGAGAACTCGCGTGCTTTGACCCAGTCCGACATAGAGCCTTCCCTTGGTTGTTTACTCGAGACGCACCCGTGCGAATAGGAGGGCCGCGCGAAGGACATTTATGATAGCCATGCAGTATCCTGCGGTTCCGGACGCCGTCGCATAACGATAGTTGGACAAACGAAGTACGGAAATGACCGGGAACACGCGGCGTTCAAGACGAAGAGCGGAATCACAGCGGCGCCGATGGATGTCTCCATGTACCAACTATGCGGTGAAGAACCGGAGAAAAACCACTAGCCATGCGATAGGGCCGGCGCAGCCGCGCAACGATCCCGAGCGATTCAGATATGTCATCGATCGTTGAGCCGGCGCTGTCGAAGCACCTCGTAGAGCGCGA
>JBBDXZ010000150.1:0-7169 GCA_040902075.1 Gemmatimonadaceae bacterium | reverse complement strand
GAGCGCGACGTCGTTCGGCGCGCCAAGCGGCGCGTCCCAGAGCAGTCGCGTCGCCTTGGTCGAGAAGAACCATGGTTCGCCGAGTGCCGGGAGCTCGCGCTCAATCGCATCCCAGCTTGGCCACACACGCACGTCAACGTTCTCCCAGTAGTCGAGGCCAGCACGCTTCACCTCACGCTCGTCGAGCGAGAAGCCCAGGGGCTCGATGAGGTGCAACGTCGCACCGGCGGCGAGGCACGTCCGACCCGCGTTCCCCGTGTTCCAGTGGATTTCGGGATGCACGAGCACGACGTGCAATGCCAATGGTTCTCCTTACTGCTCGCGGCTCAAACAGCACGCCGAGGTTTGAACGATCGTCACCCCACGCGCGCCCGGAACCGCAAGCAAACTGGCGTCGGTACCGTGATCCGGTGAGTCGTCGGCGTCAACCGGCCGCTCTTCTCATCGCGCCCGAACACGACGACCGTGCCGGACCGCTGATTCGCCACGAGCAGCCACCGGCCCGTCGGATCCAGGCTGAAATTGCGAGGCCAGTCGCCGCCCGTGGGGACGACCTGCTCGAGCGCGAGCGCGCCGGAGTCCGAGATGGAGAACACGGCGAGGCTGTTGTGGCCTCGGTTCGACAGGTAGAGCGTGCGGCCGGAAGGCGCGACGTGGATGTCAGCCGGGTAGTTCGTTCCGGTCCACCCGGCCGGGAGAGTGGATTCCGTCTCGAGCGCGGACAGTGCGCCGCGCTCGGCGTCCAAGCGCAGCGTGGTCACCGTGGAGTCCAGCTCGTTAGCGACGAACACGAGCGGCAAGCTCGGATGGAAGGCGAGATGGCGGGGGCCCGCGCCCGGACGCATGATCGCGTCGCCCCCTTCTATATGATGTAGGGTTCCGGCGTTTCCGGCGTCGAGGTTGAGGCGATAGATCAGCACGCGGTCGACGCCAAGGTCCGCGGCGAGCGCGAAGCGGTTGGACGGGTCGGCCGCGATGTAGTGGGCGTGCGCCGCATTCTGGCGCTCCTTGTTCGGTCCCGTGCCATTGTGCTGCACCACGTGCGTGGCCGGCGAGAGCGCACCGTCCTTTTGTATGGGCAGCAGTGCGACGTTGCCGCCGACGTAGTTGGCCACGAGCACTGCCCTGCCGCCTCGGTCCACGCTTACGTAGCATGGAGCGCCACCCTCCGACGGCTGCTCGTTGAGGCGCGTGAGCGAGCCGGTGTCGCCCGCAATCGCCAAAGCGCTCACCGCGCCGGTCGGCTTCCCGTTGTGCTCCGTGACCTCGTTCACGGCGTAGAGGACGCGGCCATTCGGGTGAATCGCGAGGAACGAGGGATTCGCGCCGGCTCTCACCGATTCGACCAGCCGCAGCTGTCCCGACCGCGGGTCCATGCGGACGAGGTAGATCCCCTCGGCGCGATCGCGTTCGGCGTACGTCCCCACATAGAGGAGCTCACCGTCCGGCTGCGACTGCCCGCCCCACGAGAGATCCGCCGCCGCGCTTCTGGCGAGGAGACCCGCCGCCGATGCGGCAAGAAAATCGCGCCGCGACGGCTTGCGTGGCTGGCGGCTCACCTATCAGCCCTCACCACAGCACGCGTTCCGACCACTTTCCATATCTTGCCATTCGCCTTCGACAGCAGGTACAGCTCGCCGTCGCCGTCACGACCAAGACGCAGGTCCACTCGTGCATCACCAACGAGGATCGGCATGGTGACTTCGCTCCCGGAGTCGTCGAAGATCGCGAGCTCATGGATCGTCGCGAGCGCCTGGCCGCGCCGCATCTCACGTTCCTCTGCGGACATCACTCGGCCGTCGACAAGATCGGCGAACACGTACTTGCCGCGCAGATCGCGCATCGCACTGCCTCGGTAGACGAAGCCGCCGCTGATCGCGTGGCCGACGTCCGTGCCGCACGGAAGCCCCGGAGGCGGATTGTGGTCGTACGCCGCAACCGGGTAGGTGTAGCCGTACTTCGCGTCGTCTTGTGGCACCGCATACAAATCGCACCGGTCGGCTTTGTTGTAGACGAACGGGCCTTCCCGCTCGCTCCATCCGAGGTTGTCGCCTGCGTGCACATCGTAGATCGACTCGATGTGCTTCTCTCCGATGTGCGCGAGGAGCATCCGGTGCGTGCCGGCAGGATCCCAGCTGAACCGGTGCGGGTCGCGCATTCCATAGGCGAAGATCTCGCCGAGGGCGTTGGCCTTTCCGACGAAGGGATTGGCGGCCGGGATGCCGTACTTGCCGTTGGCGCTGTTGGTGCCCGAGGGGTCGATGCGCAGGATCTTGCCCTGGGGAAGGCCGAGGTTCTGCGGATCGTCGGTCGAAACGCCCATGGCACCGTCACCGACGGCGATA
The DNA here is from genome assembly GCA_040902075.1 of Gemmatimonadaceae bacterium. GTDB lineage: Bacteria > Gemmatimonadota > Gemmatimonadetes > Gemmatimonadales > Gemmatimonadaceae > DASPMP01. Next base: position 4,824 of record JBBDXZ010000150.1, on the reverse strand, counting down.
TACAGCAGCGCGTAGTCTTCGTCACCCGGACTGGCGGTCAGGTTGAAGTCGATCTGCTGGATCCCGTGGACGTAGCTCGCGAAGCCGAGTCGGAGCAACTCGCGCCGTGTGCCGGCGAATGCGCTCGCGCGCGGGTTGTGCGCTGTCCACTCGCTGACTACGCCGTGCACGATCGTCTTTGGTTGAGGCGTGAGGTCGAGCGCGTTGGTGGTCAGTGTGCCGAACGCCTCGGTGTGCACTGTGTAAAACTTGCCGTTGTTCTTGAACTCGGGGTGAAAGGCAACGAAGCCAAAGCCGCTGCCGAGGCCGCGTCCCGAGAAGAAGTTCGCGCCGACGGCAGTCTTTACGTCGAGGTACACGCGTGGTGCGTCGGCCTGAAGCACGTAGAGCGTGCCGTTCAAATCGGGCACGTACCTGCGACGCGATCCGTCTGGAATCTCCCCGAGATGATTGATCCTCGCCCGGCGCATCAGTCGCGGATCGCTGGGTGCCGGCACAGGCTCTGACTTCGGGAAGGAAGCAATTTCCTTGACGACCAGTCCGAGCTGGGACTTCGCCGGATCCGCAGGGATCGGGTCAGGGATCTGAGCCTCGATCGAGCTCGCGAGTGCCGCAAGGACAGTTGTAGCGATGTAAGCCTTCATGGCCATGCGTCCTCGTTAATTTCTGAGAACCTACGGCGACCAAGCCGGATTGAGCGACATGCTCGCGGTCAGACGTTGCGGACGCTTGCCGTCCGCATCGGTGACAAACACGGCTTCGAATCCGTCGCGTGCGGAAATGAACGCGAGCCGGGCTCCGTCGGGTGACCAGCTGTATTGGCCATCGAAGGCCGGCGTGGCAGCAAGTGGAAGGCGCTCGTGGCCGGCGATTCGTACGAGCTCGATGTCGTAATTGCCGTCGCGCGCGGTTTGAACCGCGAGCCGTGAACCGTCCGGCGACCAGTGTGGCATGTCGTTCGTCACTCGTCCGCCGACAGTCACGCGGTCGAGACGCCCGCCATCGGGCCGAACGAGGTAGATGTCGCGGCTGTCATCGCGCCCCGATACAAATGCGATCACCGAACCATCCGGCGACCACACAGGGCTTCCGTCATCCGCGGCGTTGTTGGTGAGTCGTCTCACGGCGCTTCCGTCAGCGCGCATCACGTAGATCTCGGAGTTGCCGTCGCGCTTGGACGAAAAAGTGATCCGCGTGCCGTCCGGTGACCACGACGGATCGCGGTCGTCTCCAGCCGAATTCGTCAAACGTGTAAGGCGGCCGTTGTCCACCTGGACGCTAAAGATCTCGATGTTGCCATCGGTGGTGGCCGCGAGCACGATGCGGGTGCCGTCCGGGGACCATTGCCGAAATCCTTTCGCAACGATGCGCGAGCAGAGCCGCCTCGCATTGGTTCCATCGGCATCCATCACCCACAGTTCCCACTGCACTCCGCCGACCTGCGACCCGAACGCGATTTTCGACTGGTCCGGCGACCAGAGTGGGAATCGGTCCTGTGGCTCGCGCCTCGTGAGCCGAGTCTGGTGTCGGCCGTCGGCGTCCATGACATAGATCTCCCAGTTTCCATCACGGCTCGACGCGAAAGCAATCTTTGACCCGACCGCTACACGCGGGACTGGCGAGCTCTGCTCGGCCACTGGCGAGACCGGCTGAAGTCCGATGCCGATTAGGCACAGTGCGCCAAACGTGAACCGCGACAGATGGAACATCGGGTGCCTCGCGAAAGAGTCTCCAATATGACTCCAGCGGCGACGCCGGCGCTGGATCCGTTAATCGTTAACCCCGAGCAGCTCGCGCGCTTCGTCGGGGGGCATCTCGCCTGAGCGACTCCCTCGCTTTCCTTGAGCGATGGGTTGTCGGCTGACCTGGCGATAACCAACGTGCCGGCTGCGGAGCCCGCGCCCAGGAGCGTCGCAACTCCCGCGATTACCGCCCCGAGGATTGTGAAGCCTGACCCGAGGATCGATGCAGTGACTGCGAGGCCCCCGAGCATGAGGCCTCCCAAGGCTCCCCATGCGACGAATCGCGGCAGCGATAACTGGGCAAACCTGCGACGGCCCTCGGCAATACTGACAACGGTCGAGAAGATCGTCCCGCCGACAAAGCCAAGCACGCCGAACAATACCGCGTAATTGGCGGCGACCCGACCCAACGGGAAGCCCAAGGCGAGCGCCGTGATCAACCCGGTTACGGCACCCACAGGCACCCAACCTGCCGCCCAGGTGAGACCCAACCCGATCGCCCCGCGTAACCGCTGTAGCCACTTTGTCATCCTGTAAGGAAACGCAATTTCGCCACGCGCTCAACTATGGTTTTCGCGCGTGCTCGAACGTGGCCGTGGTCACGATGAAGAGGTTGCGTCCTTGCGTCGCCTCCGCGTTCCGGAAGACGAAGTAGACGTCGCGTACGCCGATTGTCGGCTCGATTGCCGCCCGAAGCTGCGTCGGCGCTCCCAACGAGTCCGCCGGCTGGATCGCCGTGGTCTCGCCCACGAGCCGGCCGCTGGCGGAGTCCAATCGGACCTCAACTCTGCCGCCGACCGCGTTGAGCTGCGGCTTCGGTGCCAGAGCGGCGAACACGATCGCGGAGACGCCCGTCAGGTCCAACTGCTTGAACCCCACATACGCGCCGGATCGGCTCCCGATCGTCACTTCGATCGGCGTCTCCGGCCCCTTGTACTTCTGGACGCCCTCCGCAGTATCGCCGCTGGCGACGATGACGCTCGGCGCACGAAGCACGAGGGTCTTCTGCGCCGACACCGCTGGCACTCCGTTCGCGCCACGATCCGTGTACGCGGCGCGCAGCACCACGACTCCCACCCCCGACGCCGTGCTGTCACCTGCGACGGGAGGCGCGTATGCCCCGCGCGTCGGCAGCGACGGTATGGGTTTCTTCTCGTCGGCCAGGCTCAGGATGTACGCGACCATCTCGGACGCCTCCGCCTCGCTGAGCTGTGAGTGCGGCGGCATCATCACGCTCCCCCACACGCCTGACCCACCTCCGCGAATCTTCCGCACGAGGCGCGTCATCGCGCTGCTGTCGCCATGATACTTCTGCGCGACGGCGGTGTACGCGGGCCCGATCGACTTCCTGTCGAGCTGGTGACACGAGAGACAGGTGCCGGCTTCCAACAACATCCGCCCAGCCTGGTGTGCCGCGGTCGCGGACTCCAGGCTTTCCTTCGGGAGAACGTCCTTCAGGTAATCCGCGGTCACGATCACTCGGCTCGCGGGAATGCGCCCGCCCTGGAGTGAGCCGTCCTCGCGGTCGGTCACGCGCGCGGCGTATCGCACCGGAACACCCGGGAAGAAGAACGACCGGTTGCTCTCCAACAGGTCGATGTCCACCTTGGGCGGCTCGTTTCCCGCGGCGATCCACACTTTCGCCGAATCGCGCGCGCCATGCGCGTCGGTCACGAAGAGCGACACGGTGTATACCCCTGCACGCGGCAACGTGATCGTCGGATTGGGACCGGTCAGCCTCCGCACCACCGTCCCATTCGGTCGGGTAATCCTCCACGCGTATCGCAGCGAGTCCTCGTCGAGGTCCGTCGTGCCCGACGAGGAGAGTGTGACGCGGAGCGGGGTCGCGCCGGCAGGCTTGTCGACGCCGGCCGCTACGATCGGCCTGCGGTTGCCCGCGGTGTATTCGATGCGCACGAGCCGAGCGTCGTCGTTGCCCGAGAACCAGCGGGTCCCGTACTCCAGCATGTACAGGTCGCCGTTCGGCCCGAACTCCATGTCCATCGGGTTGCTGAACTTCGTGCTCGGCATGAAGCGCTCGATGGACGCGAGGTCGCCGTCCGCGTCCAGCGTCACGGCCGCTATCCAGCCGCGCATCCACTCGTAGATGAGGAGCTTTCGGTCGTAGTATGCCGGGAACGGACGAGCCGCGCCCTGAAAATCGCCGCGGTAATAAACCGGTCCGGCCATCGCCGTGCGCCCGCCGGTGCCGAGGACCGGGAACTCCGCGGACGGACCATACGGGTACCATATGAACGCCCTCTCCGCCGGCGGAAGGTCGGTGAGGCCGGTGTTGTTCGGCGACCAGTTCAGCGGGCGCGCGGGATCGAAGCGTTCCCCCGCCCGCACCGTGACGGAGTCGACAAACGTCGTCTTCCAGTAGGCCTTGTTATCACCAACAAAATGCGGCCACCCAAAGTTCCCCGCGCGGCGGGCCTGTCCGATCTCGTCGTGCCCCTTGGGTCCTCGATCCACCGAGTCCACCGACGCGTCGGGACCGACGTCGCCCCAGTAGAGAAAACCCGTCCGCTGATCGACCGCGATGCGGTACGGATTCCGGTGACCCATCGTGTAGATCTCCGGCCGCGTAAACGGTATGTCTTTGTGAAAGAAGTTCCCTTCCGGGATCGTGTAGGAACCGTCGGGCTCCGGATGGATGCGGAGGATCTTGCCGCGCAGGTCGTTCGTGTTCGCCGACGACTTCTGCGCATCCCACGGCGAGCGGCCGGGACGCTCGTCGATCGGCGCGTAGCCAATGGCGAACGGGTTCGTGTTGTCGCCCGTGGAGAGGTAGAGGTTTCCGTTCCGGTCGAACGCGATCGAGCCTCCGGTGTGGCAGCACTCGTCGCGCTGCACCGGCACCGCGAGGATGACCTTGGCCGACGCGAGGTCGACTGAATCGCCGCTCATGGTGTAGCGGGCGAGCACGTTCTTGGCTTCCGGCCCCGCGGGCGAGTAGAACATGTAAATCCAGCCGTTGCTCGCGAAGCCCGGGTCGGCGGCCAGTCCGAGCAGCCCGTCCTCGGCGTCCTTGTCGTTCGTGTATTTGAGGCTGACGGGAATCGTCGCGAGCCTCGTGTAC
>JBBDXZ010000149.1:64767-66764 GCA_040902075.1 Gemmatimonadaceae bacterium | reverse complement strand
CGCGCGAGTCGGACACGATGGCGCGGCTTCGGGGAGGCGAGACGATCATCATCGGTGGACTGATGCAGACGCGCCACGAGAAGGTGCGCAGCGGCGTCCCGGGGCTTCGTTCGATTCCGCTCCTTGGCCGGCTTTTCACGAGCTACAAGGACGTGGAGCGCAAAGCAGAGCTGGTAATCTTCCTGACGCCGACGATCATCTCGGGTCAGCCGACCGCGGCACGGTGAGACTCGCGAGCGTGAGCGGACGGTGTAGCGATGTATGAAGAGTTCTTTGGCCTGAGCGAGAAGCCCTTCGCGCTCACACCCAACCCGCGTTTCGTCTTCCAGTCGGAGCAGTACCGCACCGCCGAGGAGGCGCTGCTGTACGGCGTGGCGCAGAAAGAAGGCTTCATGCTGGTCACCGGCGCGCCCGGCACCGGCAAGACCACGCTCTGCCGCGATCTGCTCGAGAAGCTGGATCAGCAGAAATATCGCGTTGCATTGCTCTTCAATCCGTTTCTCAACGGTGTGGAGATGCTCCAGGCGCTGCTCTCGGAGTTTGGCCTGGGCGACGTTACCACGACGTCGCGTAAGGAGCTGCTGGACCGGCTCAACGCGTTTCTCATGCAGCAGCTCGCGAGCGGACGCACGTGCGTCGCGATCTTCGACGAAGCGCAGCATCTCTCCACGGAGTTTCTCGAGCAGATTCGTGTTTTGTCGAATCTCGAGACCGAGAGCGAGAAGCTGATCCAGATCATCCTCGTCGGCCAACCGGAGCTGCTCAAGCTCGTGCGGACGCCGCAGATGGCGCAGTTGGACCAGCGCGTCTCGGTTCGCTGCACGCTCTCGCATCTCTCGCGTGAGGAGACAGGACGGTACATCTACCATCGTCTCAACGTCGCCGGCGCCAAGGGTCGCGTGCGGTTCCAGGAAGTCGGCGTGCGCCTGATCCATACCGCCACGGGCGGCGTGCCACGACTGATCAACCTCACCTGCGATCGTTCCCTGCTTGCGGGCTACACGGCACAGATTCGGTCGATCAGCGAAGCGCACGTGCGGCAGGCCATCGCGTCGCTGCGTGGCGAAGAAGGGATGGACGTCGCGGCAGCTGCGGCGCCCGCCAAACTGCTTTCCAACCCGCGCGCGCGCCGCAATTCCTTGCTCATTGGCAGCCTCGCCGCGGCTGCCGCTCTTATTGGTCTTCTTTGGTGGCGATTCGACGGGCGCGCGGAGCTGCTCGCTTGGAGAGCGGCGCTCACAGGCTCCCCGCATGCCGCCGAGCAGGCGTACGCCCGGATCGCGAGTGAGCACCGCGGATCCCGCCAACGTGAGAATGCCTTGCTGCGCTTGGCGCAGATGCAGATCGCGAAGGGTGACCCGCGTACCGCGATCACCTGGCTCGATCAGCTTTACAAAGAGTATCCCGCTCGAGCGGAAAGCGGCGAACGTCAGTACTGGGCGGCTCGGGCACTCCTGGCCGGTGGCGATACATCTCGCGCGTGCGCGGTGACCCGGCGTGTGACGGCTGACGCCGCCGGCGCGCTGGGCCCGGATTTCTCCAAGATGGGCAGGCAGTGCGTTGCCTTCGAGGCCCGGGCGCGCCCGGATTCGACTCTTGCTTCGAATGGGGCGGTAGCCGACAGCACGGACAGCCCGGTGCGTCCAGCCGGGAGTCCGGTGGGGCGGGATTCGCTGCCATGAGCCTGATCTCCGATTCCCTCAAGACCGCACAACGCGAGAAGTCGCGGCGCAACTCTACCAGCGCCAAGGCAATCAGTGCGTCGATCCTCGTGCCCCTCAGAAGCAAACCGCGGTCCGACTTCAACTGGCGTCGCGCGCTCGCTGTTTCCGGCGCGGGAGCGGTTGCCCTCGCCGTCGCCGCTGCCGTGTGGCTGCGTGGGCAAGACGATTCCGCCCTGCCGGCGGTTCCACCGGTCACCAGCACGATTCTGAGCGAAGCCCTGGCGGCCGACACCGCGGCGGAGGGCGAGACAGGTGCGGCGGCGCGAAGCGCCG
>JBBDXZ010000149.1:10317-64757 GCA_040902075.1 Gemmatimonadaceae bacterium | reverse complement strand
GGGGGGGGGGCGCTTTGCCCGGCTCCGGTCATTCGCGATTCCGCTCGCGGGACCCGTTCCGCTTCGCCTGCGAGAGGCGATGCTCGCACCGTCGCGCGCGCGCCGGCAGTTCGCGGGAGCATCGATACCGCCACGGTCCTCCAGGGGCAGCCGAGATCGGATGCTACGACGGCGGCAGCGCCCTCAGCGGCATCGCGCGAGGTGCAGTCAGCCGGACGGCTGCGCATAGCGGTGGAGATGCCGCGCCAACCCGAATCGGCGCGGCTGTTCGGTGAAGCCGTCGTGGCGCATCGGGCTGGCGATCTTCCCGCCGCGCGTTCGCTGTACGAGCGCGTGCTGATTCTCGCTCCGAATGACGCCGACGCGCTGAACAACCTGGGCGTGTTGCTCTCCGCTCAGCGCGACTTCAATCGCGCACTCGACGTGCTGCGCCGGGCCGCCTCCATCTCGCCCGGCAATGCCGGCGTCTGGAACAATATCGGGACCGTGCTGCGGCAACAGGACAGGAGCAGCGACGCCATCGCGGCATACCGCCACGCGCTCACACTCGATCCAAGGCATCAGGGCGCCATGGTCGGATTGGCCCAACAGTATCTGGCGATCAGCGCTCCGGCTCAGGCGAGAGTGTTGCTCGAGGATGTCGTCGCGATGAATCCGATGTTGGCGGAAGCCCAGTACACGCTGGGCCAGGTACTGGAGCTGCAGAACGATCGCGCCGGGGCGATTCGCGCATACCTGGCGTTCGTCAAGCTCGCGCCACCAACTCTCGCGGACTATGTCGAGCCCGTGCGTCGGCGGGTGGACGCGTTGAGTCGCGCGCCTTGAGCGCCGCTTCCGGCAGTCGCGCCTTCGCGGCGCTGGTCCTGGCGGCTCTCGCGTCCTGCCGCCTCATCCAGCCGCAGCCGCAGCCCGCGGCGTCCACCGCGCAGCCGTTGCCGCCGATCCCGGTCTATGAGATAGCAAGGGCTGAGATCGATTCGATGTTGTCTCTCGCGCCGGCGAAATCTCGTGATCCCATCGCTGGCCTCGGAGCGACCAAGCGCGTTTCCCTCAACGCGAACAACGCGGAGGCACGGACGCTCCTGCTTTGGCTGGCTCAGGAAGCCGGCGTGAGCTTGGTCGTCGCTCCCGACGTCACGGCGCGCGTCAGCGTGAGCTTCAACAACGTCCCGGCGGGCGAGGCCATGCGCGCGATCATCGCCGAAGCTGGGCTATCTCTGCTCGCACCTGGGATGCTGAGTCCGTGGCCGCCGGTGGTATTCTATCAGATGCCGATCAATATCAACCAGGTGAGCGCCGAAACGATCGTCGCGCGCTTCGGAGTGAGTCTCGAGATGGCGAAGTGGATCGTGGAGAGCCGCCCGAAACCCTGACGGCTCTCCGCGCTTTCGTTACGAGCCGGTCGGCACCAGGCGATATCGGACGATCGTGATGACGCAGGGCGTGCCGGGGGTTTCCGTCCACGTCAGTTTGCCCGCGGTCGAGCTGGCGCTCGGTGCGGCGCAGTTCGGATCGGAGACGCCGTCGCCGCCGTCGATCGCTCGATCAGCCGCGACCAGTGAAGCGGCAGTATGACCTGTTTCCAGGATGCTGATCGTGATGTGAAACCCGTTGCCAGTTGCGGGCGCTACCAGCGCGTTGTTGGCGTGCAGACCCAAACCAGCGAAGTCGAAACCCGCCGTGAGAGTCTGTGTGGTCGACAGGTATGGACCCTTCCAACTGGCTACCGCACTAGCGCCATATGCGGCGCCGCGCAAATCCACGTCGGCTGCCAGTGGCACGGTATTCAGATCCGCCAGGTCCGCCGGATATCGACGCGTGTCCGCAATGAAGGTGATGACCGCGTTGCTCAGCGCGTTCAGGTCGGCAGCCGCAGCTCCTGCTTCGCCCTTGCTCATCTGATTCACGACCGTTGGAACGACGGCCGCGGCGAGCACCGCTACGATAGCGACGGTCACCAGGACCTCGGGAAGTGTGAACCCACCTCGACGACTGCGATTGCGCAACATGCTCGGCTCCTGAGTGCGAATAATGAAGTTCGCTTGAAGTGAAAGCTGCGTTGAAAGTCTTACGTCGACGTTGCTACTGAATTGGCATTGCCAAGAATCTCGCCGTATCACCGACCCCGTGGCGCAAAACACCGTTCGCCACGTCCACTGCGCCGTCCATCTCCAAATCAATCCGTTCAAAATCGGCCAGCGTAACAGGAACGAAGCGCAAGGTCACGTATGGCACGCCGAAGGTAACCTTTACCAGCGAATCGACCACCGCGGCGCCAAAGCCGGTCGTGTACCCACCCGTCATGTCGCGAGCGAGATACGGCCCCTTCCATCGGGCCACCAACCCCGCGGGGTACAGATTGTCATTCACGTCCGCTTGGGCAATGGTAATCGGGGTTGTCAGGTGGGTCAGCCTGCTCGGATAGCGATGCACGTCCGCCACGAACTGTTCTATGCCGGAGCGAATGGCCGCGATGTCTTGAATGGCGCGTGTTGCGTCGCCCTTGGAGATCTGTCCGGCGACCGCCGGAATGAGCACCGCCGCCAGGAGGCCGATGATCGCAAGCCCGACGAGAATCTCGGCAAGGCTGAAACCTCTACGGCGGAGAGCAGCGCGCTGACGCGACTTGCCGATGAACATACGCATAGTGAGTTGATGCCTGTTGGAGGGCCTGTGTAGACGACTCTTACGAGCTACACGTTGCACGCGAGCCGTTACACTCGCATTTCCCCGGCGGTCCCGCACGTTACAGTGACCAATGTCACCGTTACTGCGTCTTAAGATGTTGTAGCGCGCGAACTTATAGCCTGTCTCGTAGCCCTCCCGCCAGCCCCCGTAGCCCCGGCCAGTCCGATGGACTCGGTGCATCCAGCCGAAGCGACCAAAACGGCGTTCGAGCTTGTCCTGCTGGGTCCTCCGACCCTGCGAGACGGGCACGGCCAGATCCCAGTTGGCTTGGGCTCGGGCAAACCGCTCGCGTTGCTCTGCTTCCTGACGGTCCGCGGAGAAGTGAGGCGAGAGGAGGCGCTCGCCCTCCTTTGGGGCGACGTCGACGAGGATCGTGCGCGAAATGCCTTCCGCCAGGCCCTCCACAGGCTGAGGCTCGCGCTTGGCGAAGATCTTGTCGTCGGGGACCGGCAGAACCTCAAGATCGTCGCGGGAGATCGCTTTCGGGCCGACGTGCTGGAGTTCGAGAAGGCGGGCGACGAATCGCGACTCGAAGAGGCTCTCGCCCTCTATCGCGGTGACTTCCTGGCGGGCTTCGACGTGGGATCCGCCGCTTACGACGAATGGATGGAGCGCGAGCGTCGCCGCCTGCGCTCTCGCTGCCAATCGCTCGCGGAGCGCGCGTTGCAGCGCGCGCTCGTGGAGGGCCGGCTCGACGATGCCGAGGCCTCCATTCGCAGACTCCTGACGGTCGCCCCGCTCGATGCGCGCGTGATCGAAGTCGCGGCCGCGAGCCTCGTTTCGATCGGAAAACGCGTCGAAGCCGCTGAAGTCATCGAGCAATTCAGCCGCGCTTCGTCCGACGAATTGGGGGCTCCCCTTCCCCGCGCATTGCAGGTCCTGCTCGATCGCTTGGCGCCCGAGTCGAGCCGTCGCCCTGAGCACGAGCCAGCGCATGAGCCGGGGCTGGTCGGGCGAAGCTCTGAGGTGGCGAGACTTCTCGCGATCTGGAATACGCTGGCCGACGACGCTGGAGCTACAGTCGTCGTAGAGGGATTCGCCGGAATCGGGAAATCCCGGCTCGTCCGCGAATTCGCGGAGGGCTTGCGCGCGCTCGGCGCGGTGCATGTGCTGCACGGCATCGAGAGTCCACGCGGTTTCACCGTGCCGTATGCAGCCGTCGCGAGCGCACTGCGGCCACTGGTTCGCGCGCCTGGCGTGGCCGGCGCGAGTCCTCATCTGTTGGCCGAGGCAGCGCGGATCCTACCCGAGCTGCGGGATGCTTATCCGCTCCCACCGGTGGCGTCCAGCGAAGAGGACACGGCGCGCCTGCGCGTATGTGAGGGAATCGCGGCGCTGCTGGAATCGTCCGCGTTCGAGCGTCCTATCTGCCTCATCCTGGAAGACGTCCATCGGGCCACGTCGCCGTCGCTCGACCTGATTGGCTATCTCGCTACCCGCCTCCGCCGAGCGCCCGTGCTGTTGTTGCTCACGTTTACGACGGATGGCGCGTCGCCCGAAATCCTTTCGAGGTTGCGGGCGCTGGCGGGAGGCGCGTCGAGAAATGGCGGGCCCTCATCGGACGATGCGTACCACCTCGTTCTCGGACCGCTGGCCGCGGCCGAAACGCATGCGCTCGTGACGCAGGTTCTTGGCTCCCGCTCCTCGGCGGCGCTTGCGGACAGGATTGCGGAGCGCGCCGGGGGCATTCCGCTCCGCGCCGTCGAGTTGGCCCGACTGGCGCTCGATGGAACCGAACCGACGATGCTGCCCGCGAGAATGGGCGACATCGCTCGCGACCGAATTCAAGCGTGTTCCGCGAACGAGCGGCGGCTGTTCCTCGTCGCGGCCCTTCTTTCGCGTCCGGCGACGTTGCGTGTGTTGGCGGAGGCGTCTCACGTTCCCGCCCGGGCGGCCGGCGACGCGGCGCACGCATTGATTCGGCGAGGATTGTTGGTCGAGGAGGGAATTGGCTACAGACCGTCGTCCGAGGCAGCGGCCGATGCATCGCTGGATCTCGCCGGCGAGGCCACGATCGCGTTTGTCGCCGGATGGGCGGCTGACGTGCTCGCGCGAGAGCCCGATGCATCGCCCGCTGAGCTGGTGCGCATCTTCGCGCAAGCAGGACGCATCTCGGAAACGCACAAGTACGCCCGCGACGCCGGTGAACGCGCGATCGCTCGCGGGGCGATCGATGAGACGCTGCACTTTCTCACGATCGCCCGGGCGTTCGCTCGAACCAAAGACGAGCATGCCGCGGTCGAGAGTCTTCTCAGCGCACATGGCGCGGGTCGCCCGCGATTAGCGGCGGCGGAGTCATTTTCGCGCGAAGGGCAAGGGGATTCGCGATTCGCGGTCCTGTTCGCCCGACACTTTCCGAACTGGCGATACCTCGCCGCCGCCGCGGCAGCCACCTGCGTCATCGCGATTGCGCTTACCGCGTGGGGCTCTGCGTCGGGCGTCGGCGCCTTCGCCACCACCGACACGCTCCTGGTCGCCAAGGATCGGGAGGCGCGCAGCGGCTTGGTTCATCTGGTCACGAGCGATGCCGGTCGCGCGCTCCGCGTCTCTGACGCCGCCAGACGGGATGCCTCCACGCCGGCCTGGGTCGATTCGGTTGCGCTTCCTTGGGTTAATGCTCGTCCTTCACCGGCCGGTCGCTACGTGAGCGTCGAGCGGATTACTCCAGGCGGTTCCAATGTCTATCTCATCTCCGCGGATCGCCGCGATACCATCCCGCTCGCCACCGGCGCGGTCGAAGCGTTCGGCATGGGGTGGTCGCCCGACGGCGCGTCGTTCCTGGTAACGCGCCGCATCGATAATGGGAGTGGAGAGTATCAGGTCGGGCTGTACGCGTTCTCCAGTTCGCGTGGGCGCACGGCGATCGCCATAGACACCACCGCGGTCCACGCGGTGACCGAAGCGGCGTGGTCGCCCGACGGATCGCGCATTGCATGGGTCGCTCGCGTCGCGGGACGCCAGGAGGAAGTGTTCGTGTCCTGGGCGGACGGCAGCCATCGCCGTAACCTCAGCGCGCATCCGGCGCGGGACGATCACATTGCGTGGTCAGCGGACGGGTCACTCCTGGCGTTCACAAGCCGCCGCGATGGCAACGCCGAGCTATACGCTTTCGACCTGCTCAACGACCGGCTGTGGCGTTTGACGCAGCACGAAGGGCAAGACGACCGCGCGGCGTTCTCGGGTGATGGCCGATTCGTGGCATTCGAGTCAACGCGAAACGGAGCCGCGGACGTGTACGTCATGCCGAGTCTTGGTGGCGCAGAACGACGCATCGGCGACTCTACCTCGCGCTACGAGATCGTGGCGTGGCGCCGAAGCCGGTCGCGCTACATCGACCGGCTCGAGCTCGACGTCCCGGAGTCCACGCGGCGCCAAGATACCGTCGTCGTGCGCGTTCGTCCCTTCGACCAGTTCGGCGCCCCGATGATTCCTTCGCACGCGCGCTGGGGTGCGCTGGACGCGCAACTGCTGAGCGCTCTCCCGGCACAGACGGACGCGCCGCTGGAGCAGCGGTATGTCGCATTACGTGACGGGTTGGCGCGCGTCGAAGTGAGCATTGGCGCTTGGAGGACGGACACCGCGTACGTCAGGATCGGCGACGGTTCCATCTCTTTGATCCGCGAAAACTTCCGCGGACCGTCGCTCTCGTCTTCATGGCGGGCATTGGGACGTCCCTTGCCCACACTCGGGGTCTTCAACGGCGAGGCGGCGTTGTTGATCAACTCCGACCGTCAGTGGGACAGCGGCGTTCTCTCCTCGACTCCTGTTCCGGTGCAAAGAGGTCTCGCGGTCCACGCCACGCTGCATGCGCCGTTCGACGTTCAAGCCGCCGCGACATCAGCTTCATTGGCTCTCGTGGCGCCAGATCCGGCGGACGCCATTGATGCCGAAGCGCCCAGCTTTCTTCGGTTGATCTCCATCACGTGGAATGCCGAGTCGCGGCGCTTCACGTACGCCGCCGAGCGCGAGGTGTTCGTGGAGCCAATTCCCGAGGTTCCGGAGGGGCGCCGCGCGGGATCGCGCATCCTTGGAATCCTCGTCAACCCGGACGGCACCGTGAGCTTCCAAGTCGATGGCTTGCGGCGGTGGCGTTCCACCGTGCGCGTCGTGCGGGCCAATCGGGCCCTGCGCGCTCAGATCTGGGTTGGGGGACAGAATACCGGGGCGCGCGTGGCGTTCGCAAACGTGACCGCGCTGCTCGATTCTCTCACACGGTAGCGCCGTTCAACAATTTCGAATGGGCATGTAGTACTGGAGCGTGCCGACATTCGGATTCGTCCAGGTCCAACGGATCGCGCCCGTGGTGAAGTTCGCATTTCCGTCGTACTGTGCCTCGAGAGCGACGGCGGCCACCGTGTCCACGAGATTGATGCTGAGGATCAGATTCGAGACCGCAGTGGCGGCGGGATCGGCCCTCGCCATCAGATTCACGACTGTCGCATCGCCGATGGGGAAATCGCCCGAGATCGGACGATCCATGTACGGTCCGCGCCAGAGATTGACGTTCGCGGCGACCATCGCATTGCTGCAGATGTCTTGCGAAACCCCGGCGACCGGAACGTTGGTCAGAAGATCCAGGTTCCTCGGATAGCGGAGCACGTTTGTGCGGTATGCGGCAATCGCTTTCGTCAGATTGCTGATCTGATCCCCAATCGCGGACGCCTGCGATTGCCGGAGCCGCCCGCCGACGGCCGGCACCAGGACCGCGGCCATGACGGCGATGATGACGAGGCCGATCAGGATCTCGACGAGGGTGAATGCGCCGCGGCCGCGCCTGACTGGTCCAGTCAGCATAGGTTGTTGATGGGAACGTAGACCGAGATGGTGACGATCCCGCCCGCTGGAACGGTCCATTGGATGAACCCTGCAGTTCGGCCATTGCCGGTGTCGCCGATCGCGTCGATCTCGATCGCGTCCACCTCGTCGGCATTGGGAATGTCGATGCGCGACGACCAGGTGGTGAGCGCGGGAGGAATCTTTGTTCTGGTCAGGTCGTCGTCTGCTATCCCGACTCCCGTCTGTACGCCCGTTGGATCGATGTAGAAGTTCACGAAGGGCGCGTCGGTTTCCCATTTCGTAACCTCTCCGTTACTGAACGCGTTGCCGCACAAGTCCGGGTGAGTCGCTTTGACCGTCGTGATCAAATTCGTCAATTGCGACAGCCTGCCCGGGTGTGCCCCGACTTTCTGAAAAAACCCCAGTTTGGCGCCGGTGTTGTCGTAGACGCCGTTGGCGAGGAGCGTGATTCTAGCGACGGCTCCCTCGGCGCGCGTACGATCCAAATACGCGACCAGCGAGGGCGCGACCACGCTCGCGAGGATCAGCAGGATCGCCAGCGAGACCACGACTTCGACGAGCGAGAACCCGCCCAAACGCACACGCGGGCTCGGGACCCGCGCGGAGGGTACGGGAGGCAGATCAAAGAGCGGACTCATACTGATATAAGGACGACCGAATGCTCCCCCTGGACACCAGCCGCCAGAGTTGCCCGAATCGAATGGCTCGCGGCCTAGGAGTCGAGGACCTCGCGGACCCGCTCGGCGAGCTCCTGGTGGCTGAACGGTTTCTTGATGAACGGATAGCGCTCCGTCGGGCCCGCGCGCTTGAGGATCTCATCGTCCGTGTACGCCGACATCAAGAGCGTCTTGGGCAACAGGCCTTTCGACTTCAGTCCCTCGATCAATTCGCGTCCCGTGAGCTCCGGCATCGCCAGGTCCGTCAACAAGAGATTGGGTGGTGTCTCGAATAACCCGGAGATGTGCAGGGCATCGGCCCCGTTCTCTGCCTCGAGCACCGTGTATCCGTGCCGTTCGAGCGACTCGCGACATATGCGGCGGACGCTGGGGTCGTCTTCGACGACGAGGATGACTTCGTCTCCCTCGAGAGCCGTGGGCAAAGCCCTTTTTCTTGTCGCGTGGACGAGCACGTCGCCCTCCACCATCGGCATGTAGACCTTGATGCGCGTGCCGCGCCCCGTTTCGCTCTGTACGTCGATCTGCGCGCCGCTCTGCGTCACGATCCCATACGCGCTGGATAGCCGGAGATCCGTCATCCCCGAACGACGGCCCATTTTGACATGCGGATGAAAGACACGCTGCAACGACGGCTCGTCCAGTCCGCTGCCGGTCTTCGCGACGGTCAGGGTGACGAACCGGCCGCGCCGCTCGGCAGGCTCATTTGCGCCGAACTCCTCTTCGGCGACGGAGATCCATATGCGTCGCTGACCACCCACGCGCCGCGCCGCCCATGAGACCAGATTCTCGACGACGACTTGAAGCTGCGAGGGATCGAAGAGGACTGTCGCCTGCTCTGCGGTGATGGACATCCTCAGATTGACGTCCTCGGGGACGAGCCGCCGGATCTTCTGCGTCATCGCGCGCACGATGTCGGCCGGTCTGATGATTTCGGGACGCAGCATTTGCGCACGGCCGAACGCTTGGAGCTGACTGATCAGCAGCTCGGCGCGATCCGTCGCCTTGAGCAACTCGGTGACGTAGCGCTGCAGGGAATCGCCCTCGGCCAGCCCTTCGCGCAGGAACACGCCGCAATTGCGCATCACCATCAAAATGTTGTTGAAGTCGTGCGACAAGCCGGCGGCGAGATCGGCGGTTGATTCGACCGCGCCGCTATTGGATGTGACCGTGGCGCGCTTGATGGACGGCCTGCGTGGTGGGGATGTCATAGCTCCGGAGTATCGGCGCGCTCATTACAACTCTTAAGAGCGCGCGCACTGTTATTCGTCGAGCACTTCGCGAACGCGATCCGCGAGCTCCTGGTGAACGAAGGGCTTCTTGATAAAGGGGTACTTGTCGGGCGGCGCAGCGCGCTGCAGCACCGCGCTATCCGTGTGCGCCGACATCAACAGAATCTTGGGGAGCTTGGCCTTGAGCTTCAGTGCCTCGATCAACCCGCCGCCGGAGAGCCGGGGCATGACCAGATCCGTCAGCAGCAGGTCTGGCGGCGAATCGAACATCGCGATCATGCGCAGCGCCTCCACTCCGTTTTCCGCCTCGAACACGGTGTAGCCATGCCGCTCGAGCGCCTCCCGCACCAGGCGCCGGACATTCACGTCATCTTCGACTACCATGACGACTTCGGTGCCATCGAGGCTGGCCGAAGCGCGGCGCTTCGTCGGAAGTTGAATCACGTTGGCCGCATCGACGACCGGCAGGGACAACTTGAACTCCGTACCCTTGCCTGGCTCGGCATGCACGTCGACATGCCCACCGCTTTGGGTCACGACCGCGTATACGCTCGCCAGACGCAGGTCGGTGTTCGCGGCCGTGCGGCCGGTCGCGAGCTTCGGGTTGAACAAACTCTCCTTGTTTGACGCGTCGATGCCCTGTCCTGTTTTTTTTACGATCAGGGTCACGAAATGGCCCCTCGGTACCGCACCACCGTCTTCCGCGATCGTCTGTTCGTCAACGGTGATCCAAATCCTGCGCGGGCCGCTTACACGGCTCGAAGCCCACGAGACGAGATTCAGGACCGCGGTCTGAAGCTGTGACGGATCGAACACGACCGTGTTGTCGCTCGGAGTAATCGTGATCTTGAGATCGACGTCTTCGGGCACGATCTGTCGGAGCGTCTGCGACATTGCGCGTATGATGTCGGCCGGCTTGATGTATTCCGGACGCAGCATCTGCGTCAGCCCGAACGCCTGCAGCTGGCTGGTCAGCCGCTCCGCGCGATCGGCGGCCACCATCATGGTGGTCACGTACTCCTGCCGAGGATCGTCGGGAGGAAGATCGTCGCGTAGGAACGCGGCGCAGTTGCGCATGATCGTCAACACGTTGTTGAAGTCGTGCGCGAGGCCGCCCGCGAGATCGGAAATCGTCTCAGGCGGGGTGTTGCGGCGTTTCGACGCCGCACCCACACGCTCCGTTCGCCCCGATTTTCGTGGTGCTTTCATGCGTAAACTCCTTGCGCACCACCGCGATGCCTGAGTCTATGTTAACACAACGCCGACGCCGCGGGCGCGAAGCCCGCGGCGTGCTCGCTACCTGGGCGAAACGAAAGCCACTCGTGAGGAACTAGTTCAGCGGGACGGCGAGATAGTATACGAGGTTGTTGGCCGCAATCCGCCGCACTCTGCCATTGATGTCGCGGCCGATCCCCTCCCCGCTTCCGTCAAAACGATCGTTGAGCGTCTCGAACGAACCGGCCGTTCCAGTCACCAGGCCGGCGATGGCGATAGCGAGGAAGATTCGATCGGTTGGTCCCAAGGTGGCGGCATCGCATCCGGGGCCTGCGCCAGCAACCACCACTCCGGCGGTGTTGTCGGTGGCGTTATAGCAAACGAAGTTGTCGTGGATGGTGGCGCCGTAACCGGTCACCTTGGTCGCGCCGGCACTGAGCTCTGTGAGGGAAAAGTCGACGTAGGGACCCATCCACGCCGTTGTCTCGGTGGGAAGGTACGTCGTGGGCGTTGCACCAAGCCCGCTGTCCGCCGCGATGCTGAGGGGATTCGCCAGGTCGTCCAGGTCACCTGGATACTGGGATCTCAGGTTGACATGAAACGTCTCGATGGCCGTCTGAAGCGCCTTCAGATCGTTCTGAATCCGGGTCGGATCAGCCGTATCGAACTGGCGCACGACCTGAGGAATCACCACAGCCGCGAGAATAGCCATGATTCCGACTGTCGTTACGGTCTCGATGAGGGTGAATCCGCGTCTGATGATCTTTCTGGCCGTCGACATTGCAAACTCCGCGTAAAAGGGCCGTGGGTCCTGTGACTCCACAACGTCGCGTTGGCGGTGAAGGACAACGCGAAAGGTCGGAGCAGCTCGTCACTCCCCCGTTACTCTCCAACCCCCCGCCGTCACACCACTTCCTCAAGCTCGGCTACGCGACCCGAAGGGAAGCCAGGTTTTCGGTGACATGCGCGGTGCTCTTCATCCCTACGGCGGCGGTCAGAACGACGGGAAGCGTCCGAACGAACGCAAGGGCGCGCTGGGCGTCGGTATCGCCCGCAAACAGTTCCCGCACCTGGTCGGGAAGGTCGTGCGTGAGCTGTCCTTGAAGCAGAGGCGCGCTCACCACGAGATCGATCCCGAGCTCCGCGGCCGCGTCGATCACGTGCACGAGCCGGCCGCGTGAGTCCCGTTGAGTGGACAACCGCACCGCCTCGGACATCGTCAGGTTGATCGGCAGCTGCACGATCCGGAAATGATGCTTGTCGCCGGCGATGTCCTTCGCGATCGCCACGAGCTCGTACAACGACAAGTGGCCGTGGCTCCCCGCGGGGAGTCGAAGGCCATTCCAGGTGGCGCATCCATAGGCGCCGATCTCTCCTCGTGAGACGCACGCCTCCAACGCCTCGAACGCGGCCCGGAGACGCGTCGAGAGCTCCGCCGGTGTGATCGCGGCGAGCTGCTGCTCGGGATTGTGGATATAGAAGTAGTCGACTCCTTGCACGCCGAGGTTCTTCATGCTGCGATGCAGCTGGTCGACGAGAAAATTGGGCGTGATGGCGTGGCCGCCACCGACCAAGTCACCCGGCTTCAGGATGTTTCGGCTGAAGTACTCGCGCTGCACGTACGCCTCGTAGTCCTCGCGCGAGCTTGGCGGCGCGTCGTCGAGAGGGACATATCCCGCCTTCGTACATATCACGACCTCGTCGCGCCGCAGCGTTCCTTCGCCAATCAGCTCCTGCAACACACGACCGATGACGCGTTCCGACCGCTGACAGCGATAGTTGATCGCCGTGTCCACCGTGTTCACTCCACTGGAGAGCGCCAATCGCGCGGCCTCGCGATACAGCGCATCGGTAGCGTCATCGCTCTCTCCGAGATACGTACCGAGCGCGACAGACGAGACGTTGAGACCCGCGCGCGATGTCCGGAAGAAATCACCGAGGAATTCGTCGTGCCAACGCTCGGCGTGTCGGCGCGTGCCGGCCGCGCTCGCTCGCGTGGTCACGGTCGGTGCCGCCGTCGTCTTGGCTACATTGGCGCGCTTCGGCATGATCGGAGGCTAACTCTCCTCGCATTACACCGGCAAGTCCGGAAAAAACCCGTCATCCTGTCAGTTGATGGCGGTGAATTATGCGCAGAAAGTGACATTCTCACCGCGTCAGCGGTCTTAACGTCAGTTTTTGGTGGCCGGGGCAATTCTGACGGGTTAGATTTCACTGCTCAACAAACGTCGAGGACGATCGCATCATGCCGGAATTCGGAGCGTTGGCGTCGAGATGGTGGATGCCCGTGCTGTTCGTGGTCATTGCCGGACACATCACCAATGTCTGCGTCACATTGTTCCTGCATCGCGCCCAGACGCACCGGGGCGTGCAATTGCACGCGCTCGCCGCGCTGCCAATGAGACTCTGGCTCTGGCTTACGACGGCGATCGTCACCAAAGAGTGGGTTGCCTGCCATCGGAAGCATCACGCCTTCGCCGATCGCGAGGGAGATCCGCACAGTCCGCTGCTCGAAGGACTCCGGAACATCATCCTGAAGGGCGCCTTCTACTACAGAAAGACTGTGCGTCAGCCAGGCATTCTCGAGAAGTACGGCCGTGGCACGCCCAACGACTGGCTCGAGCGTCACGTCCTCGATCGCCTGAACTGGGTGGGCATCCTGATCATGCTCGTCATCGACGTGTACCTCTTCGGATTTTTCGTCGGTCCCATTGTGTGGGGCGTGCAGATGCTTTGGATTCCCTTCTGGGCCGCCGGCATCGTGAACGGCGTCGGTCACGCGCTCGGCTACCGCAACTTCGAGGTGAAGGACGAGAGCCGTAACATCACGCCGATCGCCATCTGGCTCGGGGGCGAGGAGCTGCATAACAACCACCACGCCGATCCAAAGTCGGCGAAGTTCAAAGCCAAGTGGTACGAGCTCGACATCGGGTGGGTGTACATTCGGGTGTTGCAGCTCTTTCGGCTCGCGAAGGTGGAGTACGCCCGTTAGAGGCAGTTCCCGTTCCCGGGTGCATTGTGGCTGACGTAAAATGTGTTCGGTGTGGACAGACGCGCGCTGGATTCGAGCGCGCGCCTTTCCCCGGACAGGCCGGCGCCCGCATCGTCAGCGAGATCTGTCACGACTGCTGGGCACAGTGGCTGCGTCAACAGACCATGTTGATCAACCACTACGGTCTCAACGTCATGGACCCGCAAGCGCGGAGCTTTCTGACCAAGAACATGCAGGCTTTCCTCTTCGGAACAGGCGCGTCGGAGGATGTGGACACCAGCAAGAAGGGCTCGATCAACTGGTAAAGTCCGGCCCGTCGCTGCCGGATTAGTTCTAGTCGCTCTGGCCGCCTGCGCGTCGGCGACTCATGGTGTGGCGATCGGAAGCCCGGCGCTTTCCACGCGCGGCGCTCAGTCCTGGGCCGACTCGGTCCTGAGCTCATTGAGCCCGCGCGATCGCGCCGCGCAACTCGTGTGGCCCCAGGTTTTTGGCGACTACACGCCGTATCAGACGCCGGGATGGGATCGCGTCAGCCGCTTGATCATGACGGAGCGGGTCGGTGGATTCGTCATGTCCATTGGATCCCCGCTCGAGACCGCGGCGAAGCTCAACGCGATGCAGCGCTTGAGCGCGGTGCCGTTGCTCATCGGCGCGGACTACGAGGCTGGAGCGGGATTTCGCTCGCGGGGCGGCTATTTCCTGCCGAACGGCATCTACCTCGGCGGCGCAACACTCTTTCCTCAGCAAATGGCGCTAGGCGCCACGCGCGACACCACTCTCGCGTACGAGCAAGGACGCATCACGGCCATCGAGGGACGCGCCCTCGGCGTCCACATGGTGTTCGGGCCCGTCCTCGACGTCAACAACAATCCCAACAACCCAGTCATCGGTCCGCGATCCTTTGGCGAGGACCCGGCGCTCGTGGCCGCCTTCGGATCCGAACTGACTCGCGGGTTGCAGCAGAACGGCATGCTGGCCACCGGCAAGCACTTTCCCGGACATGGTGACACCGACCAGAACTCGCACCTCGCGATCACCGAGGTGAATGCGAGCCGTGCTCGCCTCGACAGCGTCGAGCTTCTGCCGTTCCGCCGAGCCGTCGCCGCCGGTCTGTCCTCGATCATGACGTTTCACGGCGTCGTCCCCGCGCTCGACACCAGTCCGCTTCCGGCCACGCTCTCACCGACCGTGATGCGCGGCTTGCTCCGCGGCGAGCTTGGCTTCGACGGGCTCCTGATCACCGACGCCCTCGACATGAATGGGGTACTGGCCCGCGTGCGGCCAGGGACGCAACCCGCAACTATGGTCAGCGGTATATACGGCACGATCGACTCGCCCGGACTCGCGGAGGTGGTCAAGCTGGCGATGGAGGCGGGGAACGACGTGCTGCTCATGCCGTTGGACGTGCCGACCGCCATCGACGCGGTCGTCTCCGGCGTAAGCGAGGGCCGTTTCACTCAGGCGCGCGTCGACTCGTCCGTACGCCGCATTCTCCTTCACAAACATGCCCTCGGCGTGCCTCGACAACGCTACGTCGACGTCGACAGTGCGCGGGCGATTGCCGGCATCGGCGCGCATCTCGAGATGGCCGACCGCATCGCCGAGCGGTCGATCACCCTGGCCAAAGACTCCGCGCGACTCGTTCCTTTCGCCATTCCTTCGTCGACACGCCCGCGTGTGCTCTCAGTCACAATCGCGCCGCGGCCAGACCTCGGCGCCGGAACGACGTTCGACAGCGAGCTTCGGCGCTCGCTGAACGTTCGATCGGAATGGGTAGACGCCGCGGATCCGGCGGCTGCCGTGTCGCGCGTCGGCCTGCTCGCCGATTCAGCGGAATATGTGATCATCGGCTCGTACGTCGGACAAGGCACACGTGTCGCCGATGTGAATGCGCCGACGCCCCTCATCGACCTCATCCGTGCGGCGACGCTGCGGAACGCGCGCACCGTTGTCGTCGCGTTCGGCAATCCATATCTCTATCAGCAGGTGCCATTCGTTCCCACGTACCTCATCGCGTGGAGCGGGTTCGCACCTTCGCAGCGCGCTGCGGCGCGTGCGCTGTTGGGAGTAGCCGACATTTCCGGTCGATTACCCATCAGTATCCCGCCAGCGTTGCGCCTTGGCGACGGAGAACAGAGACAGGCGCGCGTTCCTCGCTGAGCGCTCGCGGCAGAAATTCGGGTTCTGCTCGGCGCACTTGTGATCTGCGACGTTGACGGTTGCGGCAGACACCAGATATACTGCGTCCTCCTTCACGGGCCCGGACGCGCGAGACGTTGCATCGCGCCGAGCGGGCCCTTGACATTAGTATCACACTGGTACTAATTCTGCTTCATGCGTGAACGCTCGCTCGTCATCCCGCGGCCAACCGTTCGGACATTGACCGCCGCGATCGACGTGGTGCTACTGACCCCACGCGACCGTTCGCTCGCGGTCCTTCTGCTCCGGGCAGCGGATCCCCGCGCTCGCGATCGCTGGTTACTGCCTTGGGACGCGCCGCGGCCGGACGAAGCGCCTGATGAAGCAGCGCTCCGCGTCTCACGATCGGTCCTGGGCGCCGCTCCGGCCGCGCTCGAACAGGTTGCCGCCTTTGGAGATGGCCGCCGCCACCCGGGCGATGCCCAGCTGTCGGTGTCGTTCGTCGGCCTGGTGCCGCATGGACCGGCTTCCGACGCAATCGACGGCGCCGCGTGGGTAGAGGTCGACCAGCTGCCATTGCTTGCGCCACGGCATCGCGTAATCGTCGAGGCGGCGGTGGAAGTTGTTCGGCGCCGAATCGATCAGTCGCCGCTCGCGTTCCGGCTCCTCCCGCCTTCGTTCACGCTCAGCGAGCTGCAGTCCATCTATGAGCTGCTGCTCGGCCGCTCCCTCCATAAGGCCAGCTTCCGCCGGGCTTTGCAGGCTGCGTTCCTGGTGGAACCGACGGACGAATGGCGCAGTGAGGGCCGTGGACGTCCCGCTCAACTCTATCGGTATGCGCCACGTCGGAAGCGTGGCGCGCGCCGCAGCGTGCGCTTCGATCTGGTTGAGTAACTCCCAGGGGAGTTGTTAGTCGAGCCTCTCAGTCGGCGCGGGGGAGTCTGAGGAGTCCGCGCGCGATTGCCACGTTGTCGCATGCGATCCGGTACAACTCGCCGATGCCGCGCTCGGGGTCCCACCTTTCCTCGAGAATGAACGGAGGACGATGGCCGTGGCGCCGTGCGCGGTCACCGCGGCGTTCCACGACCACTCGCGCAATTCGGTCGACGGCCGAAGCGGCGGCGACAAGCTCGATCGAGACATAACCGCCGCCGGGCAGGTCGCGATGAAACAGCCGCTCGGTGGAACGACGCTCCTGGGAATCCTGGGAATCCCCTCGGGCAACGGTTTCCGGCTGCACAACTCCCTCCCCGGACTGCTCTACTAGTTGTGAAACACGCGGCGGCATCGCGCTGCGCCTCCGAAGCCCGCAAGACAAGTGCCTTCTCTCGGGTGTGCCATGCGCGGATCAGGCGACCTTGGTCACTTCCGCTGCTTGCGGGCCCTTTTGGCCCTGAACGATCTCGAATTCCACTTTGTCGCCTTCGGCGAGCGACTTGAAGCCGCCGCCCTGTATGGCGCTATAGTGGACGAAAACGTCTGGCCCTCCCTCACGGGAGATGAACCCAAACCCCTTGGCGTCGTTGAACCATTTTACGGTGCCGCTTAGCCGAGACATGAAAGCTTCCCCTCAGTGTTGCCGAGTTCCCGGGCAATAACTGAAACGCCCGGGCGACCGAGAAGGCAAGTTCCATGCGGGTACCCGAGGAGCCCGCGAGGCGGGCCGGGGGGTGGGGGCCCGGCACTGGCCGGGCTGGCACCTAGCTGGCGAGTTGCTCGGCGGGACCGGCCACGTATCGAGCGGTACGTCCACACACCGCGCACTTCAGCGTAACCTGAGCGCGAGGTGGCGGTGGCGCCTGATCGGGGTATCGGTTGATCTCGCCGGAACACGACGGACAGCTGAGAGCTGAGCCGGTCCTGTCCCTGGCGATGAGGTGGAGGGCTTGCGCGGGGTTGAACGTCGCCGGGCGCGGCTTGCGCATGTGGGTACTCCGATTGCTTCAGTACGACAGTTCCGGAGCCGGAGCGCCGGATCGCTTTCCCCATTGACGCACCAGTGCAGAGAAAGTAACCGCCTAACTGCGTAATCATTTGCCCTTTGCCATGTTGCGGTGTCGCTTGATGATGCGATACGTGCTCATCTGTTCGGTGTTAGGCGCGTTCGGATGCGGCCCGCGAGCCAGAATTCCTCCGTTCCGCGCGGAACCGTTGGCGCTAACCGGATGGCTGTCTCGTGATGATTCGAGCGCCCACCTCGCGCGCTCTCTCGCGCCAGTTCTCTTTCTGCAGCGCGACGAATGGTTCTCCCTCGAGCGAGTAGTCGCTGTCGTTCATCCGACGCGGCGCATCATCGCGTATCACCTGCTCTGGCGCGACGACGTGCACGGGTCGTGGATACCATTCACGGTGCCGACCGATCAAGAGATCGTCTGGATCGGTTACGATGCCACGGGCGCTCCCACAGACCTCTGGGCGTTCTGGCATGGGAAGATTTTGCACACCGACTGGCGCGATCGCGGACCAGCGTTGGTGAATGTCCAGTGGGGCAAGCACGGGTCGCTGCCGCGCGGAGTGGTCGAAAGCGACCTTCCGGCGCTGCAAAAACTGACCCAGTTCTACGCCTACACGTGGCTTGGCATCTGGGACATGTGGCTCGGCAAGCTCACGCGACCAGGGCCTGGATGTTTCTGCCATGGCTTTGGGCGCTACCGCGAATTCGCTCGGCCGCTGGTGCTCGGAGAGCGAATCGACGCCGTCGCGCAGACGGAAGATCCCAGGTCGATCCTCGCCGCGGTGTTTGGAAAACGCTTCTCCAAGAAAAAGCCGTGGCCGTGAGCTACGACGCGTAGACGATATCGCCTTCCTGATCGATGCCCATCTCGTTTTCGGCATCGCAGACGCCGCACGTTTTCTGCGCGGACCAAACGATGCCCAGCGATTCGTGCAACTGCTTGGTAGCGGGTTTCACGGAAACACGCTTGTAGCTGTACTCGCCGCAGCGTTGACATGCATGCGACTTCGCGATCCGTTCCGCGCGCTCACGGGTGATCGGTTTCAATCACCCTCCGACCCTGTCGGTTTCTTTGGTGGCTCACCGGTTCGCGCTAACGAGGCACGCGCGGGCGCGCCATACGACGAGGGCGGCGCCGCTGCGCCTGGCGTCCCCGTCGTTCCCGGCATTCCGCGCGCGACGAGCTCGCGCAGCGCCCCCACCGCGCCCATGACGCCAGACGCCTCGGTGGGCAGAAAGATCGTCGTGCCTTTGCCGTCGGCGAGCTTCGGCAGCGCCTCGAGGTACTTGAGACCGAGCAAGTACATGGCTGCCTGACCGTCCGGAAGCGCGGCCGCGATTCGTCGAATGGATTCGGCTTCCGCCTCCGCCATGGCCAGGCGCGCTTCCGCGAGTCCTTGGGCGCGAAGGACCGACGCGTCTTTTTCACCCTCGGCTTTGCGCACCTGGGATTCCTTGAGTCCTTCGGACTCCAGGATCGCGGCGCGCTTGCCCGCCTCGGCGTTCGTCACAGCCGCTCGCCGCTCGCGCTCCGCGCGCATCTGCAGTTCCATCGCCTGCTGAATGTCGCGGGGCGGCTCGATGGACTGCAGCTCGACCCGGGTCACATCCACTCCCCAGCTCACCGCGGCCTCTTCGATCACCTCGCGCATTCGCCTGTTGATTTGATCGCGACTGGCCAGGGTTTGATCCAGCTCCATCTCGCCGACAATGTTGCGAAGCGTTGTGCGAGTGAGCGTCTCGAGCGCGTACGGCAGGTTCTGCACGGCGTACGTGGCCTTCTGCGGCTCTGCGATCCGATAGTACAACACCGCGTCAATGTCGATCGTGACGTTGTCCTTCGTGATCACCGGCTGGCTCGGGAAGTTCAGTACCTGCTCGCGCAAGTCGATTCGCGTCGTCGTGCGCGCCGCAATGCGTTTCACTCCTCCGACGTCTGCTTCGGCGTACCGCACGTCGATAGCCCGGGGCCGCTCGATGAACGGAATGAGGACGTTGAGTCCCGAGCGAGCCACGCGATGGAACCGGCCGAGTCGCTCTACGACCAGCACCTCGGCCTGACCCACGATCTTGAGCGCCTTGGAAAGGACGAACAGACCGAAGAAGGCAAGGACGCCGAGCATGATGGCGGCAATCATGTCAAACTCCAACCCAGTGGGAGGCAGGGGATGCGGGAGAGGCCAACGCTCTGTTGATTGTAGAGCCGGGACCGATCAGCAGCAACGCGGGCTCAACGATTGCGCCTGAATCTTGCTGTGGTCAGCACGGCCCATTCCGTACGAGGAGATGACCAGATGGCCACCAAGGCGAGAAAGTCCGCCAAAAAGAAGTCAGCGCGGGCAGGCAGGAAGCGCGGGGCCCGCAAGAGCAGCGGCAGACGGGCGAGTGCCCGCAAGAGCGCCCCGAAGCGGAAGTCAGCTGGAATGAAGCGTCGTCGCTCGACCTCGCGTGCCGGGGGGCGCAAGCAGTCTCCCGTCTCACGCGTCAAGCGCGTCACCCGTGAAGTCGTTCAACAGGCTTCGAATGCCGTCTCCGCCGGCGTCGAGACGCTCAAGGATCTTGGCGAGAATCTGGTCGATCGCTACCGGACCTGATGATCCGCGGATGTCGTCCTGACTCGGGCGGACGTAAAACGGGAGGCGATGAGGGATCAGTTCGGCGCTGAGCTGATCCTTCCGTTCCTCCGCCTCGCCCGGGCTCCCTCGCCCGCGCGTGATGTTCATCGAGCCAGTCGGACGTCAGCTCGAAGACGCGTTGGTACCCGTAGTCCACCGTGATGACGTGGCCGGCTCCGTTCGTCCAGACGAACTTCTTTTGCGGGGATCCCAACCGGGCGAATCCGCCCTCGGCGCTTTCCGGCGCAATTCTGTTGTCGTCGCGCGACTGGATGACCAAGGCAGGCGCTCGTACCTGTGGAAGAGCGCGGACTGCCTCATTCACCACGTCGTACAACGCGCGCAGCGCCGCGGGCGTCAAGATGCCGTGACCGCGAGCTCGTGACGCCGCGGCGGGGTCGCGAATCGACGCGGCACCGCGTGTCGAGAAGTAAGGCACCAACCATCCCCAAGCCCGGCTCGTCAGGGCCATCCGGCGCACTCCGCCAGGCATCGCGATATAAGGAGCGAGCAATACGAGCGCTCCCACATCCTTGCGCTCGGCCGCGAGCTTGATCGCGAGCGCTCCGCCCATCGACAGGCCGACCACTCCGACCCAGTCATGCGCCGCGCGCATGAGCTCGAATTCGCGTCGTACGTCTTCATACCACCCCGCCGCGGTGGCTGTCGTGAGCGCGGAAATCTCACGACCATGACCCGAGAGCAGCGGCGCTCGAACCGCGAAGCCCTGCTTATGGAGATACTTCGCCAGCTCGTCGAACGCCTGGGGCGTGTCGCCACCGCCATGAAGCAGCAAGACGCCCGGCGCGTGCTCTCGAGGAAGGTCGATTGGCGCGGCTCCGATGACCAATCCATCGGGACCGCGAGCGCGCCGTCGTTCTTGACGTCGCTCGATCAGCCGCGGATAGGCGGCTCGGCCGAGGACCGCCGCCGCGAGCAAGGCGAGCGCGGGGAGCATCTCTCGTCGCCTCTAGTAGCGCGGTACCGAGGAATCGACTTCGACACTCCACCGATCGATTCCGCCAGCGAGGTTGCGAGCCCGGAACCCCTGCGACCGAAGCCATTCCGCCGCCATCGTGCTGCGCGTTCCGTGGTGACAATATACGACGAGCTCCCGCGCCCTATCGAGCGAATCGATCTCCGAAGGGAGTCGATTCATCGGCAAGAGCTGCGGGTCGCCAATGCGCCCGACCGACCACTCCCATGGCTCGCGCACGTCGAGAAGGAGAAACGAGTCGGCGACCTGCAGTCTGCGCGCGAGCTCGCGCGGCTCGATGTCGGACTCCGCGTTCGCGTCGTGAGACTCCAACGCCGGTGCCGCCTCAAACTGGGCGTCGGCCACTGCGCACGCTGGGCAATCCGGTCGACGCTCGAACTGCACGACGTGCACGTTGGCGGCTTGCAGGTCGAGTTGCATCAGGCGTCCCACAAGCGGGGTGCCCACACCCAAGATCCATTTGAGAGCTTCGACCGCTTGAAGCGAGCCAACGACGCCGGGCACGGCTCCGAGAACGCCGATTTCCTCGCAGCTCGCCGTCGAGCCCGGGGTGGGCGGCTCAGGAAAGATGCAGCGATAACACGGTCCTCGCGGCGCTCCAAAAACGGACACCTGTCCCGAAAAGCGTTCCACGCTGCCGTACACCCAGACCTTCTTCAGCCGTGCGCATGCGTCGTTGACTGCATAGCGCGTGACGTAATTGTCGGAGCCGTCCACGACGAGATCGTAGTCGGCCAACAGCGATGGAGCCCGCTGCGCCGTAAGTCGCTCGTGATGCGTTCGCACCTCGACGTGTGGGTTCAGTCGCCGAAGCGCGTCGGCGGCGGACGCCGGCTTGTCGCGACCTTCGTCTCGCGTGCCATGGAGGATTTGCCGGTGCAAGTTGCTGATCTCGACCTCGTCGTCATCGACGATGCCGACAAGGCCCACACCGGCAGCGGCCAGATAGAGCGCCGCGGGCGAGCCGAGGCCACCCGCACCCACGATGAGCACGCTTGCTTCGCGAAGTCGCTCCTGACCCGCCAGGCCAAGCTCGGGCAGCACGAGCTGCCTTGCATAGCGCGAGAGCTCGGCCGCATTCAGCATTGCTCAAATATACGGCGAGCGCTGTCGTGTCCGCCGAACGGCCGCTCGGGCTAGAGGACCGCCTGAGCGCCCCCGAGAGACGTCGAGGCGTGAGCGGCCAGCAGGTCGTCGAGCGGCAGCTCTTCAATGCGACGCACCAGGCGCTCGGGGTGCACCGTGAGCGTGTTGCCTTTGCGCTCGATCAGCCCTTCCCCGGTGAAGCGCCCGAGAACGAGCGAGACCGACTCGCGCGTGGCACCGACCAGCTCACACAGGAGCCGATAGCGATTGGTGTTCAGCACGATGCATCCGTCGTCGCGCGTGAACGTGTCGAACGTCGCCATACGAACGAGCGCGACGACCAGTCGCTGCTCCACGCTCATGGTCGTCAGCTCGCGGAGCTTTTCCAGGAGCGAGGAACGCTCGCTGAGCACCTGGGCAAAGAGCGCGGTGGCGTGGTGCGCCTGCTCGCGCAAAAACGAGCGGTAGCGCGAGGTGCTCAAAAAGAGCGTGGCGGCTTCATCGTCCGCGCGCGCTTCGGTGCTGTAACGCGGCGTTGCCGAGAGACCTTCTGCGCCGAAGGTTTCGGACGGTGTCGCGATCCACGGAATGAAGCCACGGCCAGCGCGAACGCGGCTGCGAAGCACGACACGCCCTTCGATGACGACAAAGAGGCCATCCGCGGGGGCGCCGCGTTGGTAGATCACGAAGCCCGCTGGCCAGGTAGCTCTCGCGGCATAGGCCAGCAGAGCATCGACAGTTGCTGGCGAAAGCCGCGTACTTATCGCGGGCTGGTGCTCCGCGGACATCAATCCTCGCTTCTCGTGACTGTGCAAGGGGTTGCAATGTCTGGGCCGCTCTTGACAGTTCTTCGCCACGGCGCCTCTCTTGCTGTCGGCCCCACGTGACGGTTCCTTCGCTGCTCATCCTCGGTACGGACGCCGTGCTTGCCTCGGCGCCGGGCACGCCCGTTCAGCTGGCGCACGCGTGTTTGGCGGCCGGGTATCAGGCCGTCATTCCGGCGAGCTGGGGGGACGAGCTCATCGCCGCGCGAGCGATGGATCGGTGTCGTCGCGCCGAGGCTCCGGTCGTGCAGTGCAGCTGTCCGTTCGTCGCCAGCCGCTTCGCGGCGCACGGCGAACCGATCGCGTCGATGCTGCTCTCGTTTGTCGCTCCTCCGGTGGCAACCGCGGAATACCTCCGCGCGTTGTATGCGCCGACGCCGCTCCATCTCACTTTCGCCGGAGGATGTCCTTCGGCATCGCATGAGAGCATCGACGTATGGCTCTCGACGAACGAGCTCACTAGCGCTCTCGCCGAGCGTGGGATCATTACCAGCGCGCAACCAACTGAATTTGATTCCGTGATTCCGCCCGACCGCCGTCGCTTCTTCTCGGAACCCGGCGGAGTGCCATCGCGATCGGCGCTCCGCCACCTACCTGCACCGGTCGAATTCGTCGAGGTCAAAGCCGACGACTTGGTCATTGATATCGCTCAGCATTTGCTCTCCAACTCGCGCGCGCTGATCGATGCGGCGCCCGCGCTGGGCTGCTGCTGCAGCGGAGCTGTCGGTGGCGTGAGCCCGGAAGCCGTGCGAGCACGGGTTCGAGAGCACGAGCCGCCACGCGCGCTCGCGCCCGTCGTGGATCATTCCCTTCCGCTCGCTCTGGACAGCGTTTCTCCTGGGATTCTTCCGGCCCCGCCCCCCCTGGAGAGCATTCCCGGCGCGACGATCCTCCCTCCCCGTCCGCCGTCGGTCCCGGACTTGGCGCCAGACCCGTTGCCGGTGGCCGTCGAAGCGATTCCCCGCCGTCGCTCTCCGCCAGGCCTCACGCGCGCCGTGTTGGGGATCATGCCGCAGGCACGCATCGAAGCCGGACGGCAGTTGCCGCGCGCATACGTCGCGCGCAGACGGTCGTCGCCGCGAGGGCTGCGCGAGTCAGCCGTGCGCCATGTGGAGCCGCCGACCGCTCCTCGCGCCGAGGCTCCCGGCATTCGATGGTTCATGATCGCCGCGATTGGCGTCGCGGTCGGACTTGTGCTCGCGTGGATCTTCCGCCTGGGCCGCTGACCTTTAGTCGTATTCGGCGATTGCCGCACGCAGCGCCTCCTGAAGCTGCTCTTCCATCCGCGGGCCCGATGACAAGCCAGGCGCGATGACACGGAGGTAGCGGTGCATCTCGTCGGCTATTCTCGCGTCGCTACTTCTCACGCCGAGCATGTCCAGCGACCGCTCCGCGAGATCGCGGAGGAGCGCCATGGTCTCCCGCGTCAGTCCGTGAAGCTCCGGTGCCGGCGGGGATGATTGGGGAGGTTCGCGACGCCTCCCCGGAACTTCCGAGAGCGCGCGGAGCGGAGCGAGCTCGACGACGTACGCCCCAGGGTTGTGCTCGTGGTGCGACGCCACCACGCCGCGCCGGTGCAGCGAGAACAGCAGCTTCTCGACGGCGGCGCGAATGACGCCCACGCCACCGGGGCTCTGGTTACCTCGGCCCGTGATGACGAGGACTTCCCCGGCTCCCCTTACCTGCTGCTCGCGGAGCCATGTTTCCGCGCGGCGAACCGCCTCCGACGCCGTCGGCAGGTTTTCGCGGAGATTGAGCGTTCGCTGGGCACCGAAGCGCAGCTCGTCGAACGCGCTCATGGAGCGCTACGCCGCTGCTTCTAGCTGATCGTCCGACGCGTCGCGGAGGGGTTTGGCGAAACAGGTTTCGTTACAGGCGAAGCGCCGCGCGCACCCGATACAGTCCCGTCGGATCTTTTCCGGATATCTGGCGCGATCGACGCGCAGGTAGCCAAGCGCCTCGAAGAACTGCGGCTCCAGCGTGAGCGCGAACACCTCGGGGATACCCCGCTTGCGCGCGAGCTCCTCCACGGCGCCGACGATCTTCCGTCCGAGTCCTAAACCCTGCGCTTCCGGCGACACGGCAATCGCCGCCACTTCGGCCACGGAGGGCGAATACTCCTTGAGGGCACCACAGCCGAGCACGCGGCCGCGATCGTCAACGACGACAAGGTAATCGTCAACCTCGAGCGTAATCATTTCCGGCGTTCGCCGGAGCATCAGGTGTTGGTCGGCGAAGAAGTTGTTGAGGCGCGCGATGGCGTCCGCCTCGGAGGCGCGCGCCGGACGGACCTCGAGGAAGGGCCCGGACATGGTCACAGCACCTGCTCCAGCAGCGCGATTCCCTGCGCGAGGTCATCGCGCGTCGCGACGAGCGGCGGCAGCAGCCGTACCGTGTACTCGCCCGCGCCGCACACGAGAAGACCGGCGGCCTGCGCCTCGCTCACGACGTGCGCGGCGGTTCCCAGCACGTCGATGCCCCACATATAGCCGACGCCGCGAACCCCACGAATGCGACCGGTGCGGCGCGCGAGCTCGCGGAGCTGGCTGCCGAGCCACACTCCATTCTCTCGCACGGAGGCCAACATCGACGGATCGCTCAATCTCTCGAAGACGTATTCCGCGATACTGGCCACGAATGGCCCGCCGCCGAACGTCGTCCCGTGATCGCCCGGCTGCACCGCGGCGGCGATGTCGGCGTTCAGGAGGACCGCGCCCATCGGCAGCCCAGCGGCTATCGGCTTGGCGAGCGTGAGCAGGTCTGGCTCGACGCCCAGACGCTCGTACGAGAAGAGCGTTCCAGTGCGACCAAGCCCACACTGGACTTCGTCGAATATGAGCGCGACCTGCCGCTCCTTCGTGAGCGCGCGGATCTCGCGCACGAAATCCGGTTCGAGTACGCGAACGCCCCCCTCGCCTTGCACGGGCTCGAGGATCAGCGCCGCGGTGGTCTCCGCATCGAGCGCGCGCGCGATGTCGTCGATGCTTCGCTCGACGATGCCCACGCCGCCGGCGAGCGGCCGGAAGGGCATGCGGTATCCGGGCCGGTCCGTAGCGGCCAAGCTCGCGAAGAGTCGCCCGTGAAACGATCCCCGCAACGCGATGATGTCCCGTTTGGCGTCGCCCATGGTGCGCGCCCATCGGCGCGCGAACTTGAAGGCGCCTTCGTTCGCCTCCGCGCCGGAGTTGCAGAAAAACACCTTGGACGCGAACGAATGCGCGACGTACGCTGCCGCCAGGCGTGCCGCCGGCGCGGTCCAGTAGAGATTGGAGACGTGAGTCAACCCGTCGGCCGCCTGCCGCATCGCGGAGGCGAGGCCGGCGTCGCCATAGCCGAGCGCGTTGACCGCGATGCCGCTCACGAAATCGAGGTAGCGGTTGCCCTCGCTGTCGAAGAGATACACTCCCTCGCCGCGAACCATCTCGATGCTGCGCTTGTAGGTGGGCAGCACGGCGCCGCGCGCGAGCGCCGACGAGGGCTCGTTCGTCGGAGCTGGTTCCGGGTTCGTCCCCACCTGTTGCGGCGAGTGGATTTCGAATGCGGGAAGGGCCATGGCTCTACTCCGTACCGGTCTGAATGAGGGTGCCGCGATCGCGTTCCCTGATTCCGCGTAGGTCCGAGATTCGGACGCGCTTGACGCCGCCCTCGGCCGCGGACGTCGCCGCCATCAGCTTGGCGCGCATGCCACCGGACGCGCGGCCGTCGCGCACCAGACCGCGAGCCTCCGCCACGGTAAGCGATTGCACCGGCTCTTCGTCGACGATCACCCCCGGCACGTCACTCACGATCAACAGTTCTTCGGCCTCGATCGCCACCGCGATGGCCGCCGCCGCATCGTCGGCGTTCACGTTGAGTGCCGGGCCGAGCTCGTGCGAGATGTTCCGGCTCACGGGCGACACCACCGGCAGATAGCCGCCGTCGATCAAATGCAGCAGCAGGGAGCTGTTGATCTTCTGGGGCGTGCCCACGTGCCCGAGCCGTCCGGAATCGACCGGCGTCGCGGCAATCAACGAGGCATCCTCGCCGGACAATCCGACCGCGCGCACACCCTCGCGCACCAACGATGACACGAGCCGCTTGTTCGCCGTGCCGGACAGGGCCATGCGAACGAGCTCGAGATCCTGCGCCGTCGTGATCCGGCGCCCGTCCACGAACTTCGAGACGATCCCGAATGTCTTTTGCAGCGCGCTCACGTCGTCCCCGCCGCCGTGGACCAGCACCATGGCGCCCGAGAGCGCGTCCCACGACTCGGCGATGAGGGATGCAAGGTCCGGATCGGACTGTGGCCGGCCGCCGATCTTGAGCACGCGCGTCACGCCGGAAGCCCGTCGGTCTCGCTCAAGCCGAGCATCACGTTCGCGTTCTGCACGGCTTGGCCGGCGGCGCCTTTCATGAGGTTGTCGATCGCCGAGAGAATGAGCAGCGTCGGGCGGCGCATCGAGGCGAGCGGAGTGACCGCCACGCGCACGACGTTGCGATGCACGACGTCGCGAAGGGCGGGCGGCTCCAGCGCCAACTCGAGAAACGGCTCGTCCGCGAAGGCGTCGCGCCACAGGACCGCGGCGTCGGCCATCGGCTCCGTCAGCTCGATGGTGATGGTCGACAGGATGCCCCGCGAGACGGGAAGCAGGTGCGGCGTGAAAACGACGTCGACGTCCGCGCCCCACGTGGCGAGCGTCGCGCGCATCTCGTTCAGGTGATGGTGAGTGTTCCCGACACCATATGCCCGAAAGTCCTGGGCGACTTCCGCGAACAGCAGCTCGCGCTTCGGCGAGTTCCCCGCCCCGCTCACGCCACTCGCCGAGCTCACCTGGACGACGCTGCCCGGCGCAATCACGCCAGCCGCGATCGCCGGCGCGAGAGCCAGGAGAACGGAGGTCGGGTAACACCCTGGATTCGCGACGACGTTCGCGGTGCGCACCTGGTCGCGCGCAAGCTCGGTGAGGCCGTACGGCACGCCCTCGCATCCATTGCCTGGACGCAAGTCGTTCGAGAGGTCGATGACGCGTGCTCCGCGCTCGCGCGCCGCATTCACCCACGGTTTCGATGCGCCATGTGGCAGCGCGCTGAATATCAGTTCGGCGCTCTGCAACGCGGCATCTTCGGTGGCGACATACGTGATGTCGCGGCCGCCAATGCGCGCGGTCGAGCCGCGCCGCTCGTTTGCCGTGGCAAACGTCAGTGAGAGCCCTGGATGGCTGTGGATGAGCGCGCACAGCTCGCGGCCAACGTATCCGCTGGCCCCGAGCACACCGACGGGTATCTTATTCACGGCGAATGTATAATAATACATCGCGTCAAGGTCAACCCATTCAGCTTCAAACCGAACAAGGCATGGCACGCAAGACCGAGCGTCAGGCGGCGATCCTCGAGCTTATCGGAGCGCACGATGTAGCGTCCCATGAGGAGCTGCGGAAGCTGCTCGAACGGCGCGGCGTGTCCGTGACCCAGGCGACGTTGTCGCGCGATCTCCGCGAGCTCGGCGTGGTGCGGGTTCCCGGCGAGGACGGTGCGCGCTACGCGCTCCCCGATACGGTCGTCAGCGACGCAATTCCCTCTATAGAGACGCTCCTCCCGCAGCTCTTCTCGAGCATCGGCGGCGTCGGAGAGCTGATCGTGCTGCACACGATCGCGTCCGGCGCGCAACCGGTGTCCGAGGCCATCGACGCCGCCGGCTGGAAGGAGGTGCTCGGGACCGTCGCTGGCGAGAACACGATCCTGGTCATTTGCCGATCGGCTCAGGCCCGTCACGACGTCACGTTGCGGCTCACGGCCCTCGCCCGCGGGGGCTGAGCTTTAAGGAAGGGTTGACGAGCCCCCAGTTTATGTTTATTTATGCAGTGGATTGAATAATCTTACTTAGGAGCGTGGGATGCGCCGTACCATTGTCCTCGCCTATTCTGGCGGACTCGACACGTCGATCATTGTGCCGTGGCTGATCGAGCATTACGACGCCAGGATCATCTGCGTCGCGGCCGACATCGGTCAGGGGGATGCGGAGCTGCGGGGCGTTCGCGAAAAGGCGCTGGCCTCCGGCGCGGCGGAGTGCTTCGTCGAAGACCTGCGCGCTGAGTTCGTGAGCGACTTCATCTTCCCGACGCTTCGCGCCGGCGCGATCTACAACCGGAAGTACTTGCTCGGCACGTCGATGGCTCGTCCGTTGATCGCGCGCCGGCAGGTCGAAGTCGCGCGCCGCATGGGCGCCGACGCGCTGGCGCATGGCTGCACGGGCAAGGGGAACGACCAGGTGCGGTTCGAGCTCACGTACGCGAGCTTCGCGCCCGACCTTCCCGTCATCGCACCCTGGCGCGAATGGACCATCAGAAGCCGCGAGGACGCGCTGGCGTACGCCGCCCAGCATGGGATTCCCGTCGCGGCCACCAAAGAAAAGATCTATTCGCGTGACGCAAACATCTGGCATCTCTCGCATGAGGGTGGCGTGCTGGAGAATCCCGCCGCGTCCCCACCGGCGGATTTGTTCATGCTCACGACCACTCCGGAGAACGCACCGGACGTACCCGAGATGATCGCGATCGAGTTCGAGCGCGGCACTCCGGTCGCGCTCAACGGCGAACCGATGGACCCCGTGCAGCTGTTGACCGCGCTCAATGAGATCGGCGGACGCAACGGCGTCGGTGTCATCGACCTTGTGGAAGATCGTCTCGTGGGCATGAAGTCGCGCGGCGTGTACGAGACCCCGGGCGGATCGCTGCTCTATGCGGCGCACTCCGAGCTCGAGCAGCTCGTGCTCGACCGGCGCACGCTCGCCGCGAAGGACCTCATTGCGCCGCGGTATGCGGATCTGGTGTACGAGGGGCGGTGGTGGACCACGGAACGCGAGGCATATGACGCCTTCGTGAACGTGACACAGGAGCGGGTCACGGGCAGCGTATCGCTCAAGCTGTACAAGGGCGGGATCTCCGTGGCGGGACGCTCGAGCATCCATGCGCTTTACGACGAGCGTTTCGTGACGTTTGGTGAGGACGACGTGTACCAGCAGAGCGACGCCGCCGGCTTCATTCGCCTGTTCGGATTGTCGCAACGCGTGCGCGCGCTGAAGGATCAGGAGCTCGCCACGCGCAGCGCGGAGCAGCCGCTTCCGGCCGAAGCCGCGACTGAACTCGCGGAGGAGCTGTCGGGCAACGTGAAGCTGGCGGTGGCGTGACGACGGCCGCGCTCGTCACGGCCTCCGCGAAAGCACACAAACTCTGGGGCGGTCGCTTCGGCGCCGGACCCGCCCCAGAATTCGACGCCCTCAACAATTCCATCGGCGTCGACTTTCGCCTGTGGCCGTATGACGTCCAGGCCTCGAAGGCCTGGGCAGTCGCGTTGTGGGGGGCTGGGGTACTGACGCTCGATGAAAGCAAATCAATCGAGCGCGGGCTCGACGCGGTCGCCGAGCGCTTGGACGGCGGAGAATCGCCAGCGCCTGGCGATGAGGACGTTCATACGCTCATCGACCGGCTGCTGCATGAGGAAATCGGAGACGTTGCGTCCAAGCTGCACACCGGCCGCAGCCGCAACGACCAGGTGTCGACGGCCGCTCGGCTGTGGGCCATGGAAGCATGTAAACGAACCGACGCGGCCATTCGACAATTCCAGCAGGTCATCGTCGATCGCGCATCCGGGCTCGAGACGGCCGTGATGCCCAGTTATACGCATCTCCAACGCGCGATCCCTGTCTCCGCCGCGCACTGGCTGCTTTCGCACTTCTGGCCGCTCGAACGGGATCGGCAGCGGTTGCGGGCGTCATATCGGAGTGCCGCGTCGCTGCCGTTGGGCAGTGGAGCGGTGGCGGGGTGCGCGTATCCCATCTCGCGTACGCTGCTCCAGGGGACGCTGGGCTTCGAAACCGTGACGGCGAACTCGATGGATGCCGTGAGCGATCGCGACTTCGTCGCCGAGCTGTTGTTCACCTGCGCACTGGCCGGCGCGCATCTTTCCCGATTCGCCGAAGACTTGATCATCTACGGCTCGAGCGAGTTCGGATTCGTGCAGTTCGGTGAAACGTTCACGTCCGGCTCGAGCATGATGCCGCAGAAGCGCAACCCCGATGCGCTGGAGCTGGCGCGCGGCGCGGCCGCCCGTTTGCTCGGCGATCATGTCACCCTGTTGGCGACGATCAAAGGGTTGCCCTCCAGCTATAACAAGGACCTGCAAGACGACAAGCGCGCGCTGTTCGATGCCGTGGATACGCTGCTCCTGGTGTTACCGGCGTTTCGTGGCGCGCTCGCGGAGTCCACCTTCCAGCGCGACCGCATGCGAAGCGCGGTGTCCAGCTCGATGATGGCGACAGATCTCGCGGACTACCTCGTCCGTCGAGGCGCGACGTTCCGCGAAGCGCACGCCGCGATCGGTGGACTCATCCGCCGCATCGAGGCCGAACGATGTGACCTCCACGAGCTGCCGCTCGCTGCGTTCTCCGAGGCGCATTCCCTCTTCGACCAGGACGTGTTCGAGTCGCTCGGGGCGATGCACTCGCTCGAGCAGCGAGAGGTCGAAGGTGGAACGGGTCCCCGCGCCGTGCGCGCGCAGCTCGATGCGGCGCGCGCTGCGCTGCGCGTCTAGCGGCCGCGACCGCTCGGCGCGAAGGACACGCCGAGATGATACTGCCAGAAATCAGCGTCGGACGTTCGCGAGGTGAACTGCATCGAGCCGTCGGGCTGATCGATGATGTCGCCGTGGCGGAGGTAGCTCCGCGTGCCGTTTCTCGTCCGGCGCGCGCCGGCGTCAATGGCGACGTTCGTCTTCCGAACCCGCAGCGGAACGCGCAGCCCACCGCCCCAGCCCGTCGCGAGTCCGCCGTCATGGAAGTTCGTCGAGCTCGCGAACGCACCGCCGTCGTGATCGTCACCCACGGATGATTCCGTGAAGAAATACGAGTATCCGGCGAACGCGTACACGTACGGGCGGATGGGACCGCGCGGCACCATGAGCTCCGGCCCGACGCTGAACACCGCGATGTTGTTGCTGGTCGTCATGTCCACGACGACGCGGTTCACCGTCTCGCTCAACGGCACGCGCTTTCTCTCATTCCCGTAGTTCAGGATCGTGGCGTCGCCCCGGATGGCGAGCGGCTCGAACCAGCGATAGCGAACGGCGGCGCCAATGCCCCACGCCGCATCGACGTTCGCCTTGAAACCGCCAATGGGTTGAGCCAATTGGCCGCCCACGTCAAAGCTCCAGGTTTCGCGGGATGCTGTCAGCGATGGCTCGGCCATGAAGATCTGGGCGCGCGCACCGAGGGGCGCACTGACACAGACCGCGACGAAGGCGGCGGGAAGAAATCGGCGAATCATGGAATCGCTCCCATCAACGCAGGATTGTATACAAACGCCGTTTCGTAAAAGAAGCACCGGGAATGGCGATCCGTCAAGCGCGAAAAAGAAAGGGACCGCGTCCCGTACGAGGCGCGGTCCCTGGAAGTTGCAGGTGCGGTTAGAACTTAATTCCGACACTGATCGGAACGAACTTGACGGATCCGCCCTCAACAGGAATGTGATGATAGCGGGCCTCGATAAACGTGCCGAATCCCGTCAGAGGGATGTTGAGCCCCGCGCCAATATTGAAACCGAAATCGGTTTCCGCGTCGGCTGTAAGACCCGTCGGCAGATTCGTGGCTTTCGAGTTGTACATCCCAAGCCCACCGATCAGGTAGGCCATTGGGATTGGCATTCCGACGCCGGACAGGGTGGCGTTCACAATCCCGGCGAGCATTCGGACGCCTGGCGTGTTCGACTTCCCCTCCATCGAGTTGAACATGCCCTCGATGCGCACACCGAGAGGTGCGAGCGGGGGTTTGACACCAACGCCGAGAGTCGCGTTGTAGCCAACGTCGTATGCGTCCCCGGTAGTGCCGAGGGGCATTGTGGCGCCCGCCGCAAGACTGAATGAAGTCTGCGCATGCAACGCTGGTGCTGCGAAGAGAATCGCCGCTACTGCAAGCGCGGCACGAGACATCAGACGCATAGTGTTCCTCCGTAGGAGTTGCGAGCTGGACAGCTGTGATAATCGCGCGAACAAAAGACAGGTCTGCACCCATTTCGCAACGTCTCTGTATCGTCGGGCGCTCCCTGTAAAGACTATCACCGGCGGAGGACTAGTATTATCCTTTTTTGCAAGGATATTTGCTCTCAGTGACAGAAGGCAAGATTTATATTACTTGACGCATAGGATAATTATGGCGCGCGTGTATAGTGCGAAGCTTGTTGCACTTACCGTCGGTGTCCAGCCGAAGTGGCTCGACAACCTCTTGTCTCATCACGACCTGCCAGGGGTGTCCCGCAGTCGCCAGGGACTGGAACGGAGTATCAATGACGACGGCGTTTTGGCCATCGAGGTCGTTCGGGCATTGGTCTCCGAGCTGGAAGTTCCGATCGCCAAAGCGGTGTCGATCGCGCAAGCCGCGCTCGCGGCGCGCTCGCCGAGCGAGATGCGGTTCGTCGTTGAACCGAGCGTCTCCGTCCTCTTTGCCGTGCTCGAGATCGAGCACCGACTGCGCGAGCGAATCATCGAGGCAGTGGAGGCTGTGGCTCACGTCCCGCGCGGTAGACCTCGGCGCCCTTCACCTCAAGCCGTATCAAAAAAGAACGCCGAGTGAAGGGCTCGGGTTCCATTAAACAGAGGCGGAGAAGGAAACTCAACCAGCAGCTTTTGCCACGTTCTCGGCTGCAGGTCCCTTCGCGCCTTGCACGAGATCGAACTCCACCGCTTCGCCTTCAGCCAGTGTCTTGAAGCCATTGCCCTGAATCGCGCTGTAGTGCACGAAACAGTCTCTGTCTCCGCTGTCAGGGGTGATGAAACCAAAGCCTTTCGCGTCGTTGAACCATTTCACCTTTCCGGTGGTGCGCATACCCGCTCCTGATAGGACCCGGCCGCATGCCCGCTGCGTGACACGCGACGCTCGCTGATGAACCACGAAAACACCGTGTTCCCGTGGGAATTCGCAGCGAAAGTATTAGTGAGCCCCTGGGCGGTCAATGGCGTTCGTGTTCAGGGCACTTTGCGGACGCCCGTCACGAAATAGTTGGTCTCGCCAAAGCACGACGTCGGTACCCCAGGGTGCTCCTCGTATTCGAGCGAGACTTGCTTGCCCATGAGATCCTGGATCTCGTTGGCGACGCTGTCGTCGCGCACCGTGAAAAGCCAACGCTCCTGCATCGCGCCCGGGATGTTGACCATCGAGAGCTCGCCTTCCCATGTCTTACACATCCAACCCTTCTGCGAGAATTTCTGCACGTAGCCGGCCCGCCGGCCTTCTGAATACGACCAGGACAGCGCGATCCAGACCCAGAGGGCGAACAGGACGGCAGGAACCATTATGAAAACGCCGAGCAGGATGAGCGGCCACTTCCAACGGCGCCGGCGTTTCGGCGGTGGAGCTTCGGTTTCGACTTCCGTTTCGACTTCCGTCCCCTGCTCGCTCACTTCTTCCGGCGATTCCGGCCCTTCGTCGGTCATGCGTTTCTCCAGTAGGCTGTTCCAAACTACGTCCGCCCCGTGCACATCGGTATCTTGAGGCTGTGACGACTTTCGCGGCACGACGGCAAACGTCGACGACCTGGGTGGGGATGGTGCCGATTGGCTCGGCCTTCCCTGTCGTCGTCCAGTCGATGACGAACACCGACACGGCCGACGCGACAGGGACGGCGGCGCAGGTGATGGCTCTTGCGGCCGCCGGCTCACAGATCGTTCGCGTCACCGTGAACAACGAAGAAGCGGCAGCGGCGGTTCCCGAGATTGTACGGCGTGTTCGTGAGGGTGGTGCCCCTACGCCAATCGTCGGCGACTTCCATTATAACGGACACCTGCTGCTCGCGAAGTATCCCGACTGCGCGACCGCACTCGATAAGTACCGCATCAATCCTGGAAACGTTGGCGGTAAGCGCCGGGACGAGAATTTTCGAACTATCGTTCGGATCGCGGCCGAAGCCGACAAGCCTGTTCGCATCGGCGTGAACTGGGGATCGCTGGATCAGGATCTGTTGACGCAGCTGATGGACGAGAACGCGCGAGCCGACCAGCCACGCGAAGCCAAGGACGTCTATATCGAGGCAATGCTCGCAAGCGCCTTGCGGTCGGCGGCGCTCGCGGAGGAAGTGGGACTCGGCCACGATCGCATCGTGATTTCGGCGAAGGTGTCGGACGTTCAGGACCTCGTCGAGGTGTACCGGCGTCTGGCGAGGCGCTGCGACTATCCGCTCCATCTCGGGCTCACTGAAGCGGGCATGGGCAACAAGGGCATCATCGCCAGTACGGGCGCGCTGTCGATTCTATTGGCGGAGGGCATTGGCGACACGATTCGTGTTTCTCTCACGCCGCGTCCCGGGGGCGACCGTGCCGAGGAGGTCCGCGTGTCGCAGCAGGTACTGCAGTCGCTTGGCCTGCGCAGCTTCGAGCCTCAGGTCACCGCCTGTCCCGGCTGTGGGCGCACGACATCGACGTTCTTCCAGCAGATGGCTGAAGAGATCCAGTCGTACATTCGGGACCGGATGCCAGCATGGAAGACGCGCCATCCGGGCGTGGAGACGATGAAGGTGGCGGTCATGGGATGCGTGGTGAACGGGCCAGGGGAGTCGCGCCACGCGAACATCGGAATTTCGCTGCCGGGAACATTCGAGGAGCCCAAAGCGCCGGTGTATATCGATGGCGCTCTATCCACGACGTTG
The DNA here is from genome assembly GCA_040902075.1 of Gemmatimonadaceae bacterium. Taxonomy (GTDB): domain Bacteria; phylum Gemmatimonadota; class Gemmatimonadetes; order Gemmatimonadales; family Gemmatimonadaceae; genus DASPMP01. The sequence goes on along the minus strand of JBBDXZ010000149.1, from coordinate 28,876 downwards.
AAGGGTGACGGGCTCGTTCGCGAATTCCTTGATATTCTGGAAAGGTACGTCGAGCGAGCGTATCCGACGATCGGTCATCCCGAGCGCAGCGACAAGATCACGAGTTCTCGATCGCCTTGACAGTTTTCTCCAGCTCGGGCATGATCGGCGCGTCGAATTTCAATTCGCGCAAACGATCATACACCGATCGGTACCAGCGCTGGGTTCCTTCCTTTCCGGCCTTGAAGCGTCCCCAGACGCTGTCGGGCTGAATCGTTCGCTGCAGATCCGCGCGGAGCGAGTTCGCATTATGCAGCTTATCCGCGGCACAAACCCACCGGGCCCGCTCGCTCGCCTTGCCGAGACGCTCGAGGTAATCCTCGCGCACTTCTTCCGAGGAGAACTCCACGCCGTCGTCGCCATGTTTTCGGTGGGTCACGGCGAGAACCGTGTCGAGCACGTCGGCGCCGAACTTGCTCGCGATCCGCTGCTCGAGCATCTCCCGTGTGTAGTCCTTCGTGATGCAGTCCTCGATCACGTCGTGCAGGATTCCGGCGACCACGGTGCTCTCATCGCAGCCGTAGCGTGTCAGAATGATCGCGACGTTCGCCGGGTGCGTCAGGTAGGGAAGGCGAGTGCCCTTTCGGACCTGCTGATCGTGATGCTTTGCCGCGAATGCAAGCGCGTGATTGATGCGATCCGAGTAGCCGGTGATCACACGCGAAAGGTATCGGGCTTTCCTATGCGCGGCACCCTTATGACGTCGCTACCGCTACCGGCTCTTCCTTGCGTTGCTGCCGTTTGGGACGTGAGGCAAGCTCGCGCGGCGCGGGAAGCAGCGGACGCTCCGCATTCCAGAGCACAATCCCGCGAATCGAGCCGCCGCCGGCCCGAATGCTTTCGAGCTGCGCGCGGAGTTCGCGGAGCGGAGTTATTCCCGGCTGCGCAGTGTAGATGACCTCGGGCGACAAGAGTGCCTTCGGCAACCCGGCGGCCACATCGTTGGCAGCGGCAACGAGCAGAATCGCGTCGTAATAGCGGGCGAGGCGCAGCGCATCTCGACCAAGGAGCGCGAAGAGTTGCTCGGGCGGCGGCGGAGTGCCGACACCAAACGGCACGAGATCGACCGTCTTGTTTCGGCCGACGCTGGCCGCCACAGTCGCGTCGGGCCAAGTCGCGTCGCCGCGCAGGATGTCGAGGAGGCCGGGAGAGATGCGTGTTCGCAGGGCGGCTGAGGCCTTGCAGGAGGGCTCGAGGTCCACCACCAGCGTGTTGCGCGCCTCGTCCGCCGCGATGGCCGCAAGGTTACACGCGACGACCGCCGCGATGACCGGATCGTCGCCGGTGATGGTCGCCATCAGCAGCGTCGGATGATCGGTGGCGACGCCGAGGAAAGCGAGCTGGTACCCTTCAGCGCCCGGATCGAAATATGGAGGTGCCGCGCGGTCGGCCTCCCGGCGCCCGCGATCTACCGACGGCATGGGGGTCTCGACGGTCGACAGTACCCGCACCCCCAAGTAGCGCTCGAGCTCGTTGGCGTCGGACGCGCGCGGTCGTCGCAACTCTCCGAGGAAGGCGACCGCGAACCCGATGACCGCGCTCAAGACGAACGCCGATCCGAGTAATGCCAGTGGTGGCGCCACGGCGTTCGCTCGCTCACGCGCGCGCTCCTCCGCCAAATCCAGTGCGCGAGAAGTCTCTCTGCGACGCGTCAGTTCCTGCTCGGAGCGTCGAATCGCCGAGCGCAGGGAGTCACGTTGAGCGACTCGAGCCGTCGTGTCGACGGTCGGACGTGCCGCGACGGCAGGCGTCTCACCTCCGGTGGGTGTGAGCTCGGCGAGCAACGCATTCCGGCGCTCCCCGGCAATCGCTTGAATGGCGCGGCCGATCTCGTTGAGGCGCGAAGTCAGCGCCACGAAGATCGGATCCACTCCGCCCACGGTACCAAAACCTTCGCGCTCACGCTCGACGTCCGTGAGCGAATCGACAAGAGCGCGCACCCGAGCGTCGCTTCGCAGCTCCGGCAGCTCCGCCAACGCGTGATACGAAGACGTCAGGGGCGCTTGATCCGCGCGTGCGATTTGCGATTCCAGCCGCGCAATGCGAGCGATGATAGAATCACGCGCGGCGACGTTTACGCGGACGGTCGTGTCGGGCGGGATCGTTGAAGCGGTGGCCGCGTCGGTGCGCGCCACCGCAAGGGCGGATTCCGCTTCCGCAAGCTGTGACCGTCCGAGCGCTGCGGTGGCGGCAATCGACAGAGTGTCCGGACGCGCGACGGTCGGGAGCTCGCGCGCCGCTTGCCTCTGGGCCCTCGGCACCACGACCATGGAGACAAGACAGGTCACGAACGTTCCGACGCTGATCGCCCCGATGAATGCCGGTCGGCGTAACGCGTTGCGCGCGCGATTGGCGAGCCAGACGGGGCGGGAGATGGCGCGCCGATTGTCGGGCACTTTTGACGCGGCAGGGACCGTTGAGCTGCGCTGGGCGTGCACAGCCGACCAAAATGCAAAAGGCGGGGGCGAGGGCGCCCCCCTTTTCAAGCGCCCGAATCGAACCTTACTGGACGGTGATCGATCCACGCATGTTGTTGGCGAGGTGCGGCTGGCAGATGTAGTCGTACTTGCCTGGTTTCACCCCACTGAATGACATCTCGTACTTCTCGTCCGGGTTGAGCATCATCGGGCTGCTAAGCTCGGTGAGCTGGTTCGGCATGTTCGCGGACAGTTGCGCCCGCGCGCCGTCGGGGACGTTCTCGAACACGACGTTGTGAGGCGGTCCGCTCACCATGACCCAGCGAACGCCATCGCCCTGCTTGATGGTGAGCGCGGTCGGCTGGTACCGGTAGCCCTTCTCGTCACCAAGCATACTCACCTCGTGCCAGGCCCCGGTTACAGCCGCCTGAGCGGCGCCGGTCGCCGGGCCCGGTGTCGCGCCGCCAGCAGGTGCTGCCGCGCTCGTGTCCGTACTTGCCCTGTCACCGCCACCGCACGCGCTCAGCGCGGCCATCGCCGCAACGATCACCAGTCCATTGAACCGCATGTCCAGGGTTCTCCAATGATTTCGAGAGGGTTCACCTACGAGAGCTGCCGCGAATTCGTTATTGTGAATTTATTCACAAGCGGGAATGGTCGCAACGCGCGGTCACCGCGAGCAATCACCGCGCCAACCTCCTCGCACGGCATCGTGGCGGCAGAAAGAGGGCTCGTGTTCTTTTCTCACCACCCAATGACTTCTGTATCCGTCCCGGCTGCCGCCGTCGATGCGGCGCTCGGAAAAGATCGCGTCGCCCGTAAGGTCACGCTGGCACCGTTCACAACCTTCAACATAGGCGGGCCCGCGGACTTGTTCTATGAGGCGCGGACCGCCGACGAGCTGGCCACTGCCGTAATAGTCGCGCGCCAGCTCGATCTGCCGCACTTCGTCCTCGGCCTGGGAGCCAACATCCTGATTGGGGATCTCGGCTTCCGCGGACTCGTGATTCGCAATGTCGCCAACGCGTTCGAGTTCTCTACGGATGGTCATCTGCGCGCGGAGAGTGGAGTGATCGTCAAGGACCTCATCCAGGCTTCGGCACGCCTCGGCTGGTCGGGGTTGGAGCATTATGTCGGCATTCCCAGCACCGTTGGCGGCGCCGTCTGGCAAAACCTGCACTTTCTCTCCCCCGCGCCGGACCGAGACCGCACGATGTTCATCGCCGAGGTGTTCGAGTCTTGTGAGATCCTGAGCGAGGAAGGGGAACGCAAGACCGTCAAGGCAGACTACGTTCGTTTCGGCTACGACGATTCTGTGTTTCACCATCGCCGCGACATCGTGCTTTTGGTGACATTCCAGCTGCAGCGCGGTGATTCGAACGTGATGCATCGCATCATGCAAGAGAACTTGAGCTGGCGCGGCGCCAAGCACCCGTGGCTCGAGTGGCATCCGAGCGCGGGGTCGATCTTCAAGAAGATCGAGGGGGTGGGCGCGGGTCGGCTCGTGGATCAGTGCGGGATGAAGGGGCGACGCATCGGCGACGCGCAGATTTCATTCTTGCACGCCAACATCATGGTGAATCTGGGCCAGGCGACGGCGACGGACGTGCGAGCCCTGATCTCGGAGGCGCAGCGTGCAGTTAAGGAGCGCTTTCAGGTGGAGCTCGAGCCCGAAATAGGGTTTATCGGCGAGTTCTAGAGCCCTATAATGACATTATAGTGGCCTATTGATGGCGCTAACTAACCCATCTTTTCCACTCATCCTCAGCCATTCCGATGGTTAGCGCCTGGGGTTGGCCAAGTCGACGAACCAGTGGAAGGTGGAGCAGAAGTGGTTCGGTGATCAGTTGTTCGATCCAGCGCGACGGTGATGTCTGTGAATGACGCAGACCGAGCTCATCGAATCGTTTCGAGTCCCGATCTATCAGCGCGTCGAGCCCGAAGCGTTGGACAAAGCGCTGTAACTCACCTTCCGAGATGGCGCGCTCCGTGAGGTCCGCGAAGTGTGTCCGCACGCGCCGCTCGGAGAAAAAGCGGAGCGCCTTGCGCGTTTCAGCGCTCTTTTTCACGCCGAAGATCTGCACTTCCATTCGAACGTCGGATCGCGTTAACGGCTGATGTCATCCAAGAAGGACGCCGGCGAGTATAGATACCGCCCCGCGTGGTGGCTACGGAACCCGCACGCGCAGACGATGTGGGGCAAGTTCGCACGCCGACGGCCGAGGGCGCGGACTACAACGGAGTGTCTCCAATCGGTGGATGGCGACAATATCGAGCTGCATCATCTGCCGGCGTCCGTACGTGCGCCGCGCATCCTGCTCCTGCACGGCCTGGAAGGGTCGCCTCGATCGCACTATGTCGGTGGGATTCTAGCCCAAGCCGCTGCCCGGGGTTGGGGCGCAACGCTGCTCGTCTTTCGGGGATGCGGTACTGAGCCGAACCTGGCGCGGCGGTTTTATCACTCCGGTGAGACCGAGGACATTGGGCACGTGTTTGCCACGTTGAGTGCCCGGTGGCCCGAGAGCAAATGGTGTCTCGCTGGCGTGTCGCTGGGTGGCAACGTTTTGCTGAAATGGCTGGGCGAGCGCGGCGATGCGGTAGATCGGCGAATCCGGGCCGCTGCGGCCGTGTCGGCTCCGTTCGACCTGGAGGCCGGCTCGCGTTTTCTCTCTCGCGGGTTCGCCCGCGTCTACGATCGAAGCTTCCTGGAATCCTTGCGGCGAAAGGCGATCGTGAAGCTCTCGCGATATCCGGATTTGTTCGATCGGGAGAAGCTCGAGCGTGCGCGCACGGTTTACGAGTTCGATGACACGGTGACCGGGCCAGTGCACGGGTTCGCGGGTGCGCACGACTACTATGAGAAGTCCAGCTCATTGCGATTCCTGTCGGCTATCCGCGTTCCTACTCTACTGCTCTCCTCCGCCGACGACCCATTCCTGCCGAGCGAGGTCCTGGCGAGAGCCGCGGCCGCGGCGGCGACGAATCCGGCGCTGACGGTCGAGTTCCAGAAGTTCGGGGGGCACGTCGGATTTGTGGCGGGGTCACGACCCTGGAAGCCGTTCTATTACGCGGAGTGGCGCTGCTTCCGATTCTTCGACGAAGCGATGGAGCAAGACCGATCGAGAGGTTACGATTGAGAAACTCTTGGAGCGAGGGAGCAATGCAGCGACGCGCGGCAGCGGTGTTTTTTGCAGGAGCGGTAGGAGTCGCTTACGTGACGGGCGCGTGTGCGCGCGGGACGAGTGGAAGCGCCTCGGTCGAGGCGGTTCCTCCCTTGCCTGCCGGTGCGGTTACCGTGCGAGAACGGATCACCAGCTCACCACGGCACGGCGAATGGGCGATGATCCGCACCGGGTCCAACGACAGCGTTCGCGCCTGGGTCGTCTATCCCGAACGCTCGGCAAAGGCGCCCGTGGTCGTGGTGGTGCACGAGATCTACGGGTTGAGCACGTGGGTGCGCGGGGTGGCCGATCAGCTCGCGGCCAACGGCTACATCGCCATCGCGCCGGATCTGTTGACTGGCAAAGTCGCGATGGACGGCGACACCGTAACGCAGCAGGTCGCGAGCGCGGCCGTGCGTGCGCTTTCGGCTAGTGACGTGCATCGCCAGCTGGAAGCTGTTGCCCGGTACGGAATGGCGCTGCCCGCCGCGCTCCCCAAGTATGGAATCGTCGGCTACTGCTGGGGTGGATCAACGTCATTCGCGCATGCCGTTCGCTCGCCGGATGGCCTGGGCGCGGCGGTCGTGTACTACGGCGGGTCGGATACCAGTGACTTGGCTCGCGTGAAGGTTCCGGTGCTGGGTCTCTACGCCGGCGACGACCAGCGCGTCAACGCGACCGTCCCGCGGACCGACACGATCATGCGGCGTCTTGGCAAGACCTACGACGTACACTTCTTCGCGGGAGCGGGTCACGGCTTTTTGCGGCAGCAGGATGGCCGAGCCGGCGCGAATCTCGCCGCCTCGGAGCGCGCCTGGCCGCTGACCGTCGCGTTCTTCCGCCGTCATCTCGGAGGGTAGGTCGCGTGAGGGCCCTTGGTGTCGTCACATTTCTCGCGGGGCTGCTGCTCGCCGTCCGTGTCATGTTCTTTGGCGTTCAGCGCCGACGTGACGCTGAACACCTGGACCATCGGCGATGGCCGCTGGCGCTGGCGGCGTTGCTCGTCGCCGTTGGGGGAATGCTGTATGCCCGGTCGTCAGCGCTCCAGGGAGTGACGGCGACGTGGGCCATGGCGGTTGTCCTGGTAGGGATCGGCGCCGGAGCGGGTGCATGGTGGTTAGTGAAACGGTCCGCCGCCGTACCTTCCACGGATCCGGAGGACGATCCGCGATATCGATTTCAAGGGCATGTTGCTCGCGTGATCAAGTCCATCGAGTCGCGAAGCGGTGATAGTGGGGTTGGTCGCATCGCGTTCGACTTCGATGGTAAGCGGCACGAGCTGAACGCGCGTTGGACATCAGAGGGCACGTTCGAGCGGCAATCTTCCGGACTCGTCGACAACGAAGTGGTGATCGAGCGCGTCGAAGGAGACGTAGCGTACGTCGAGCCCTGGACAGTGGTGGAAGAGAGACTTTAGTGGCTCGCGTGGGTCTCGTGCGCGGGGAGCGGCAGCATGTCGGATGCAATGATCTTCGCTGTGATTTTCGTCGTGTTCTTCCTGCTGCGGGCGATAGCGGCGACGATCTTTTTCTATTTCCTGCTTCCGCGAAGCGACCGGTGTTTGCTGTGCGATCGACCCACGATTCGCGTGTCGCGGCCCGCGTGGAACCGATTGTTACCCTGGTTCCGGACCAGCTGGTGTTACGAATGCGGCTGGGAAGGCCTGCTGCGGCCGGCTCCGCCGACAGCGCCGGCGAGAACCGCTAGCCACTCGGGCCAGTTACCGCTGAGCTCGAAAAAGTCGTCGTAGTACCCGAGCCCCAGTTGATCGAGCTCGTCCAGAAGAGCCGTGAAAGCTTCGGTGTCATGTACGGGCCCGATCGCGATGATGTCGCCTTCGACTCTGAACTCTTCCGGCGTGAGACCAAGTCGCTGGTCCAGGGCCGCTCGCACCAAGCCCGCCCGCTCATACGCCGGCTTTCGGATGAACAAAGTGGGTGCGCCCGAGTGTATCTGTAGTGGCATGTGACACTCAAGTTATCTGGAGAGGGTAAGTTCTCGTTATGCGCGGTTCCGAGCCAAACCTGGAAGCGTCATTTGACGTGATCGTGATCGGCGCCGGTCACTCCGGAACCGAAGCTGCTGTCGCGGTCGCGCGGCGAGGCGCGCGCGTTGGATTGATCACGAGCGCGCTCGACATGATCGGCCACATGTCCTGCAATCCCGCCATCGGTGGAGTGGCGAAGGGGACGGTCGTTCGTGAGGTTGACGCGCTCGGCGGCATAATGGGCCGAGCGACCGATCTCGCGTGCATCCAGTTTCGCATGCTCAACCGCAGCAAGGGACCGGCGGTCTGGGCGCCCCGCGCGCAGTGCGACCGCGGCTTGTATCGCCGCGCGGTGCGCCAGCTGCTGGAGCAGCAGGCCAGCCTGAGGACCATCCAGGGCACGGTGTCCAGGCTGTTGCTCGAGGATGGAAGCACCGTGGCCGGCGTCGAAACGCTCGAGGGCAGACGCTTCGGCGCGACTGCCGTCATCGTCACGACCGGAACGTTCCTGCGTGGTCGGATCCACATCGGAACGGAGAGGAAGGTCTCGGGCGGCAGGGCGGGCGAAGCAGCGTCCATCCACCTCGCGGAGCAGCTGGAGGGCCTCGGCCTGGAAGTCGCGCGGTTCAAGACGGGAACCCCGCCTCGCATCGACGGCCGCACGGTGAACTACGCGGAGCTGCAACAGCAGGAGAGCGAGATCGAGCAATTCGACTACTCCTGGTCGCACTTCTGGCCGTCCTCACGCCGCGCCGGCGAGCGGACGCGGCATCCCACGCAGCTCCCATGCTGGATCACGCACACGAGCGACGCCACGAAGGACGTGATCGAGCGAAACCTGACGAAGTCGGCGATGTATGGCGGCGCGATCGGTTCCCGCGGTCCACGGTACTGTCCGTCCGTCGAAGACAAGATCGTAAAGTTCCCGGAAGCCGAGCGGCATCAGCTCTTCCTCGAGCCTGAAGGGCACGATACCACGGAGCTGTACGTCAACGGTCTGTCGACCTCACTGCCGGTCGATGTGCAACTCGAGATGCTGCGCAGCGTCCCAGGGTTGGAGGACGCAGCAATGACCCGCGCGGGATATGCGATCGAATACGATTACTACGTGCCGACGCAGCTCGATGCGACGCTGGCGGTGCGCAGCGCGCGAGGTCTGTATTTCGCCGGTCAGATAAATGGAACGACCGGCTATGAAGAGGCGGCGGGGCAGGGCGTGGTCGCCGGCGCGAACGCGGCGGCGTTCGCGTTGACCCTGCCGCGCGTCGAGCTAGGACGAGAGCAGTCATTTATCGGGGTGTTGGTGGACGATCTGGTCACGAAGGGCGTGGACGAGCCGTATCGGCTCTTCACGTCGCGCTCCGAGTTTCGGCTCACGGTCAGGCAGGACAATGCCCTCGGCCGCCTTGGCGCAATTGCGCGCGACGCGGGACTGTTGAACGACGTGGAGGTTGCGGTGCTCGATCGGAGACTCGCGAGTGAGCAAGAGATCCTGGAGCGCGCGAGGTCCACGAGCATCTCACCAGAATCAGCAGCGCCGATTCTCGAAGCCGCCGGGGAACCTCCGCTGTCGCACGCGGTTCGGGTCGCCGACGTCGCCAAGCGTCCCGGCGTCTCACTCGCTGAGCTTCTGGCCGCGATTGGATCGCCGGTTACGGACAAGGATGCCGTGCTGACTGCCGAGCTGGAGCTGAAGTACGCAGGGTACTTCGAACGAGAGCGGGCCCAGGCGGACCGGCTGCGCCGGTTGCGCGACTTCTCGCTACCGGTCGAGCTGCCGTACGGAGACCTGAGATCGCTGTCGACCGAAGCGCGTCAGAAGCTCGGCGTGCTGCGTCCGGCCACGCTCGCGCAGGCGGCCAGCGTTCCCGGTGTAAGCGCGTCGGACTTGCAGAATCTCGTCATCGAGGTCGAGCGCCGCCGGAAAAAGCAGGCGGAAACGGTGGTTTAGTAGCTCTATGATACTAATAATCGAGGATGCGTATGCTGAACAGGACATTGAGTTGGGCGGCCGCGATCGGTTTCACCATCGGAGCGCCAGGCACTGCGGGGGCACAGGATACGCCGCGCCCGATGGTCCCGCAGATACTGACCAACGCCCACGGCGAAGTTCGGGTGACCCCAGATCGGGCGACGATCAACATCGGAGTGCAGACGCGTGCGACTACGGCGGCCGCGGCCGCGGCGCAGAATTCCCAAAAACAGCGCGCGGTGATCGATGCGATCAAAGCCAAAGGGATTCCGGCGGAGCAGATCTCGACGTCGAACTTCAACGTGATTCCGGAAACTCGATACGATCGCGAGGGACAAGTCGCGCCCCGAACCACGAGCTATCTGGTGGTGAATTCGATCACGGTGGAACTGAAGCGAATCGACCAGACGGGCCCGGTGATCGATGCCGCTCTGGCGGCCGGCGCAAACCAAATCAACTCGCTCCAGTTCGGAATCGCCTCCCCGGACTCGGCTCGGCGCGGCGCGCTCGCCATCGCGGTGACGAAGTCCCGCCTGGACGCCGAAGCCATGGCGCGCGCGGCAGGTGGATCCTTGGGCTCCTTGATCGAGCTGAGCGCGGTGGACTCATACTCTCCCGGGCCGCCCGTGCCATACATGGCGATGCGGGCTGGAGCCCAAGCGGAGCAGAGCGTGCCGGTTGAGCCTGGCCAGGAGACGGTGCGCGCGACCGTGACGGCGCGGTGGCAGTTTGTCGCTGGTGGCAGTCGCTAGACTTGGACCGCGAGGCTCAGCCGGGGCTTGAAAGCGGGCTGGTGGAGATGTGAGTAGTGCTAGCTAGCAATACCGAGATGTGAAACGTGCCACCTTGTGTCTAGGTGGCACAGGCGATAGGTTGGCGGCGTGGAGCTTTTCGCGCTTGGGTACGCCATGGGGCTCATCGCTGGAGTGGGGTCGTTCACCGGCGATCGCCAGCAACCGTCGCTGGAAATTCGAATGCACCGGAGGGACATCGAACCCCTCGAGCATGTCCAGCGGGTCCTCGGCGGCCGGATCTTCGGGCCCTACGCTCACGGCGGCCGCCACCTCTACGTGTACATGCTGCGCGGCCGTGAGCTGAAAAGCGCGCTGCCGGTCATTCAGGAGCATCTGCCGAGCAGTTGGAAGCGCGTCCAGTTCGAGGCGTGGAGGGCGAAGTACACGGACTATCTTGATCGTCCACAGCCCTCGCAAGCGTTGCTCGAGTGCGTGCAACGACTTCTTCCCAGGGACCGCTAAGTGGCGCGCATCATCGCAATCGCCAATCAGAAGGGCGGGGTCGGCAAGACGACGACCGCAGTGAACCTCGCCGCGAGCCTTGCCGCCGCCGAGCAGCACACGCTGCTCGTGGATGGCGACCCGCAGGGAAATGCCACCAGCGGTGTGGGTCTGACTCCCGACCGATTCTCTCGAACGACGTACGAGGTCCTGCTCGGAGAGTGCGCGGCCGCCGACGCGGTGGTGAGCTCGGTCCAGTTCAAGCACCTGGACGTGCTTCCCGCCACTCCGGATCTCGCGGGCGCCGAAGTGGAGCTTGTCGGGAAGGCGGGGCGCGAGCGGGCCATGGCGCGGAGCCTCTCCCCGCTGCGCGAGAGCTACCAGTACATTCTGATCGACTGTCCGCCGTCGCTCGGGCTCATCACGCTGAACATGCTCGCCGCCGCGGATGCGCTTCTGATTCCACTGCAGTGCGAGTACTACGCGCTCGAAGGAATTTCGCAGCTGTTGAACACCGTGCACCTCGTTCAGCGCAGCGTGAACGAAGCGTTGGTCATCGACGGCGTGCTGCTCACGATGTTCGATGCGCGTCTGAATCTTTCTCGGCAGGTTGCCGCCGACGCGCGCGAGTATTTCGGGGCCGGCGTTTTCGATACGGTGATCCCGAGAAACGTCAGGCTGGCGGAGGCACCGAGCTTCGGCAAACCGATCATACTGTATGACGTTGCCTCGGTGGGAGCGCAGGCGTACGTCAAAGCAGCGGAGGAGCTCATGAAGCGTACGCGCAACACGGCCGTGAATCCGATCGCGGCCTCTAGCGGGGGAGGCCGTTGACCATGGAAAAGCCACGGCGGTTGGGACGCGGACTCGACGCGCTCATTCCCGGTGCCGCCACAGCCACAGCGACGGCCACGCCGGCGGCACCGTCCAACGACTACCAGCATCTCCCCATCGCCGCAATCCGCCCGAACCCCTATCAGCCGAGGCGGGAGTTCGACGAAGCTGAGCTCTCCGAGCTTCAGGCCTCGCTGAAATCGTCTGGGCTCCTGCAGCCGATCACCGTACGGCGAACGGCGGTCGGCTACGAGTTGATTTCCGGCGAGCGGCGTCTGCGTGCTGCCACCCGGCTCGGATGGACGGACATTCCCGCGATCATCCACGACGTGGACGATCGGACGCTCCTGACCCTCGCGCTCGTCGAAAACCTGCAGCGCGCCGACCTCAACGCCGTTGAAGAGGCGAAAGGCTACCGGCGGCTCGCCGAGGAATTCGGGTTTACGCACGCGCAAATCGCGGAGGCGATGGGGAAGGATCGCACGTCCATCACTTCGCTCCTGCGCATTCTCCAGCTGCCTGCCGCGGTCCTCGACATCGTCGAGAAGGGTCATTTGAGCGCTGGTCATGCCAGAGCGCTGGTATCGCTCGACGACGGTCGACGCGCCCTCGCGTTGGCAAACGAAGCAGTCGCGCGGCAGCTGAGCGTTCGCGAGCTCGAGTCCCGAGTGCGGGACCTCCTGCAGCCTCCCGCCCCGAAGCGTCCAGCTGCCAGGTCTGCGACCGCCTCGACCGGCGCTCCGGTGCTCAAGCGACTGGAAGACGAGCTGCGTCGTCAGTTGCAGACGGACGTCCACATTCGGTTGAGCGGCCCGGAGCGCGGCACGATCGACGTGTCGTTCTACTCGGCGGACGATCTCGAACGGGTGCTCGATCTCGTTCTGGGTCCCAACCGAGAGCGCACTTGAGGCACCGCGACTCGCGTTTGCTGGCGATCGGCGCGGCGATTGCGCTTGCCGGATGTGCCGGCGGTGAGAACACCCGGAAGCCAGGGGCCGATTCGACGTTCAGCGTTGCGCTCTTGACTCCGGGACCCATTTCCGATCAGTCGTGGAACGGCGGCGCGTACAAGGGCTTGATGGCGATCCGCGACAGCCTCGGCGCGAAGGTCAGCCACATTCAAACGAAAACGCCGTCGGACTTCGAAGAGAACTTTCGCGAATATGGGGCGCGCGGTTTCAACCTGGTGTTCGGCCATGGCTTCGAGTTTCAGGACGCGGCCAGGCGCGTCGCGCCTCAGTTTCCCAGGACCACGTACGCCACGACCAGCGGCAACACGTCGAGCGAGAACGTCGCCGGCATCTCGTTCAGCTTTTCGGACGCATCGTATCTCGCGGGGATGCTCGCCGGCTGGATGACGCGGTCCGGCACCGTCGGCGTCATCGGAGGAACCGAGCTTCCTCCGGTGAAGGAGAGCTTTGCCGCCTTCGAGCGTGGAGTTCGGCGGGTGAGGCCCAACGCCAAGGTGCTCACGGCATTCGTCGGCAATTGGGATGACGTAAGCGCGGGCAAGGAACTAGCACTCGCGCAAATCGGTCGCGGCGCGGATGTGATCTTTCAGAACGCGGACGCCGCGGGGCTCGGCGTTTTCCAGGCAGCACGGGAACGCCAGGGCGTTTACGTCATCGGCTCGAATGCCGATCAAAACAGCGTCGCGCCGCAGGTCACGCTCGGGAGTGTCGTGATCGACTTGCCGCGCGCCTTTCTGCAGGTGGCTCGCGAAGTGAAAGCCGGGACGTTTCAACCTCGCGTCGTCACGTTCGATGCGAAGAGCGACGTCGTCCGCCTCGTGATCAATCCCGCGATACGGTCCCGCATTCCGCCGCCGGCACTGGCGCAGATCGATTCGGTGAACGCGCAAATTCACGCCGGGACATTCTCGGCAGTATCGCGATAGATGGCTGAACTGAGCGCGGTAGTTCGCGACCTGGACGACGAGCTTCGGACGTCGGAAGTTCCGGACTACGACGTAGCGCTCAACGGTCTGCAGCTCGCCAACAGCGGCAACGTGTCGCGCGTCGCCGCCGCGGTCGATTATTCCGCGAATACGGTCGCCGGCGCAATTCGTGAGCGGGCCAATCTCCTGATCGTTCATCATGGAATGTTTTGGCGGACGCAGTCACTCGTCGGCCCTGCGTACGAGCGGTTGCGGGCGGCGATTGCCGGCGATCTGGCTGTCTACGGTTCGCATATTCCGCTCGACATGCATCCCACTTTTGGCAACAACGCGCTGCTCGCGAAGGAGCTACGGCTCGAGTGCAGCGGGACGTTTGGCCGTTACAAAGGTGTCGAGATTGGTGTTATGGGGTCAGCCGATGTCTCAACGCTGGAACTATTGGATCGCATCCGATCCTTTTCCTCGCGCTACAACACCACGGCCGTGAGCACGCCATTCATTGACAGTCACAAGACGCGCCGATGGGCCATCATTACCGGCGCGGGAGCGAACACTGACTCGTTGGGCGAAGCGCGCGAGCGAGGCGTCGACACGCTCATCGTCGGAGAGGGAGCGCACCATACCGCGGTTGAAGCAATGGAGCTCGGATTGGTGGTGGTGTACGCGGGCCATTACGCGACCGAGACGCTGGGCGTGTGCGCGCTCGCCGACCATGTGAGCAAGCGCTTCGGCCTGTCATGGGTGTTCGTGGACGTGCCAACGGGGTTGTGAGCCCGGACGAGTCCGGAGGAGAGCCGGCGCTCGAGCTGCGCGGCGTCGCGAAGCGATTCGGAGACGTCACGGCGGTCGAGGATGTCGACCTGGCGGTGAGCCCAGGGAGCGTCCATGCGCTCCTGGGCGAGAACGGGGCGGGCAAGACCACGCTGATGCGCCTCGCGTATGGGCTGATTCGGGCGGACGCGGGCGAAATCCGACTGTTCGGGCGACAAGCGCGCGAGCATTCGGTCCAGCAAGCGGTACGGGCCGGCGTCGGCATGGTGCACCAGCATCTGTCTCTTGTCCCGAGCCTCACCGCCGCCGAAAACCTCGTCTTGGGCGCTCACGGCATCTACCGCCCCCGCTCAGCGGAAGCGCTGCTTCGCGCAACCTCGGAATCTTCGGGTCTGCGCGTGCCGCACGATGCGCTGGCGCGCGACCTCAGCGTCGTGGAGCAGCAGCGACTCGAGATCCTCAAGGCGCTCGCGCGCGGAGCTCGCCTGTTGATCCTCGATGAACCAACTGCCGTCCTTGCGCCGCCCGATATCGACGAACTGCTGCGTTGGATTCGCGACTTCGTCGCGCAGGGCGGGAGTGTCGTCTTGGTCACGCACAAACTTCGGGAAGCGCTTGCGATCGCGGACCAGGTCACCGTTTTGCGGCGCGGACGCGTCACCTTCGCGGGCACCGCGAATGAGAGCTCGGAAGAGGAGCTTTCCCGCGCAATCTTTCCGGACAAACTGGACAACACGGTTTCGGCTCCGTCGGTTGCGCCAGGAGCGTCTGTCGTTCAGGCTGACCGCATCAACGTCGCGGACGCGCGGGGGGCGCAGCGGATCCGCGGTGCTTCCTTCCAGCTGCATCGCGGCGAAATCATCGGTCTCGCCGCGATCGAGGGATCCGGGCACCGTGAGCTCCTCGCCGCGCTGTCGGCGCTGCGTCCGACCTGGTCCGGGAAGTTGCTGCTTCCACCACGCATCGCGCTCATCCCGGCCGACCGTGCGCGCGAAGCGCTCATTCCCGAGTTCACGCTCGCGGAGAATGTCGCGCTGCATCAGGTGGGGCGCCGGCGCGGACTGCTGGATTGGGACGCACTCGCGACTCGGACGGCGGCACTGCTCCAGCGATTCGCCATCGTCGCTCCCTCCCCGAGCGTGCCGGCGAGGACGCTCTCGGGAGGGAATCAACAGCGCCTCGTCGTAGCGCGAGAGCTCGAGCACGAGGTCGACCTCATCGTCGCGGACAATCCGACGCGCGGCCTGGACGTTCGCGCCACGGCTTTCGTGCAGGAGCAGCTCCGGTCGGCCGCGGCGAGAGGAGCCGCTGTGGTCTTCCACTCGAGTGATCTCGACGAGCTGTTGTCGATTGCGACGCGAGTGCTGGTGGTGTTCCATGGCGAGGTTCGCGAGACGGGGCTCGATCGCGACCAGGTTGGGCGCGCCATGCTTGGGGCGAGCGAGGCGGCATGACCCTCGAGCTGGCGCTTGTGGCCGACCTGTCTCAGGTGCTCGAGGCGTTCTGGCGTGGGTCGTTGGGAACCAGCAGCGCGTTCTTTTCCGGTACTCTCGTTCGCGCCATTCCGCTCGCGATACTCGGGGTCGGAATCTCGATCGCGTTCCGTGCGGGCGTGTTCAATATCGGCGGCGAGGGGCAACTGCTGCTTGGCGCCACCGCGGGCACCGTAGTGGGACTCCACTCGGCGGGGCTTGGTCCGGCCGGACTGGTGCTCGCATTGCTGGCCAGTGTGGCCGCGGGCGCCCTGTGGGCGGCGATCGCCGCGGCGCTCCGCGCTCGCTTTGGGGTGCTCGAGGTGATCAGCACGATCATGCTCAATTTCGTGGCCGTGAATCTGGTTTCGTATCTCGTTCGCGGACCATTACAGGAGCCGACGCGCGTCTATCCCCAGACCGATCCCATTCCAATGGCCGCGCGGCTGCCCCGTCTCTGGCCCGAGACGCGCCTGCACGCGGGGCTCATCATCGCGATCGCGATCGCGGCGGCCGCGTGGTGGTTCCTCGCACGCACGGCTGCCGGATTCCGCGTACGCGCCGTTGGCGCGTCCCCAACGGCATCGATGGTCACAGGACGGGTGAACGTATCGCGCGTGACGTTCGCCGCGCTGGTGGCCAGTGGCGGGCTCGCGGGTCTTGCCGGCGGCATCGAGGTTTCAGGTGTCACGTACGCGCTCTACGAGAATCTCTCTCCCGGCTACGGCTTCTCGGCGATCGCGGTTGCGATTCTCGCCCGCTTGCATCCCCTGGCCGTGCTGGGCTCTGCGCTCCTGTTTGCGACGCTGGAAACCGGGGCGCTCGGCATGCAGCGCGACGCTGGAGTGCCGTCCGTCGTCGCGGCGGCGCTGGAGGCGGTGGTCATTCTCGTGGTCGTTGGACTGAGCGGCGGCGTCGGAGACACGTCTTGGCGAGGTTGGCGCGGGCGCGCTCCTCGAGTCCAGGCGACGGCATGAGTGACCTCGCGCCGCTTCTCGAAGCCGCGGTTCGGACCGCGACACCATTGCTCATTGCGTCCGCCGGCGAGACCGTGGCTGAGCGGGCCGGCGTGATCAACATCGGTCTGGAGGGGTGCGTGATCGCGGGCGCCTACGCGGCGTTCGTGGTTGGCACGGTCACGCCAACGGCGGGCTATGGCGCAGCGGCGGCTGCCGGACTCGCGATCGGTGTTCTTCTCGCCGTCTTCTCAGTGGTGTTCCGACGCGACCAGATCATCGTGGGTACGGCGCTGACCATGCTCGCCTTGGGTGCCACCGGAACGCTCTTTCGCGCTCGCGGCGACGCCACCGCGCTCATCGTCGCGACGGAGCCGGTAACTCGGCTGCCGATTCTGTCCGACATCCCCGTGATAGGCAGCGCATTCTTTGCGCAGCCCGTGATCACCTACGTCGCCTTCATGCTGGTTCCGGTGCTCTGGTGGTCCTTGCAGCGGACGCACCTTGGCCTTTCCCTCCGCGCCGTCGGCGAAGCGCCGGAGGCAGCTCGGGCGGCGGGCATCCGCGTCACGCTCGTGCAATCGGGCGCGGTCATGTTCGGCTCCGCGCTCGGCGGTCTGGCTGGAGGTGCCTTGGTGCTCGCGCAGGCTGGCACGTTCGCGGAAGGCATGTCCGCCGGACGCGGATTTCTGGCCATCGCGATCGTCGCGTTAGGACGTTGGCGTCCAGCGGGGGTGGCTATCGCAAGTCTCGTGTTCGGCGCGGCCATGGCGCTGCAGTTCGTCGTGCAGGCGCTGGGATGGCGCGTCCGTTACGAGCTCGTGCTCATGATCCCCTACGTGCTGACGCTTGCCGCGCTTGGCGCTTTTGGGAGAGGTGCGGCGCCGGTCATGCTCGGTCGACCGTCAGTGGGCGACTGAAGCCCCATCAGCAGGCGAGCGTTCGGGACCAACGCGTTTGCCATCCGCCAGTCTTCTGGCGCTCGAGTACCTCGTATCGAGTTTGCGCTTCCTGATGGCGCGCGAGAAGAAGCAGCGTGGTCTCGCTGCCGCTGATGGCCGACAACAATTCGAATTGCTCCGCGGTCTCTTCGCTTCCTTCCGACCGCTGATGATACATCACGGCGTACGGCTCCTTCGGAGCGGCCGCCGGTCGCTCGGCGATCACCAGCGTGCGCTCTTCCAGCGGTGTCGCTTCCTGAGGGAGCCGGCGCACCAGGTGCGCGACGAGCACGTGCCGACCGTGCGCCTCGAAGCGGCGGGCACTGAACACCACGAACGGCAGCCCCGTGAACCGGGAGTCTCGCGACACCGGCAGCGCGGACGCGAGGCGCGCGAGCTCGGCGGCGAGTCGAGCCGAGTCCGCCGGCGGGAGCGCCTCGATGGAGTCCAGCTTCAGCGGCACCGCCGAGCGGCGGGACAGTGCCACCGACCACGACGCAGGCGCCGGGACCGGGCCGGTCAATCGAACCGTGGGTGCTTCACCGCAGACCTGCGAATCCGAAACGACGAGCTGTGCTCGAGTGACGACGGAATCGCCGGCCGCGCTCAGGAGCGTGAGCGGCATGGAGGAGATCACATACGGACTCGGATTGGAGGGAAAGAGAACAACGCCCGCATTCTCGTTATCCGAAGGCACGACGAGCAGCTGACCCAACTCGCTCACCCAATCACTCGATTCGGCTGAACCGACGACCGGTCTCGCGCTGTCGGCGGCGGTGTCGCGTGGCGACGCGTCGCGCCGGCCGCATGCGAGCGCCACCGCGACCGTACACGCGAGCGTCGATCTCAGCACGCGCAGCACGCGCAGCACGCGCAG
>JBBDXZ010000149.1:0-10217 GCA_040902075.1 Gemmatimonadaceae bacterium | reverse complement strand
CGACCGTACACGCGAGCGTCGATCTCAGCACGCGCAGCACGCGCAGCACGCGCAGGGCGCCCATCGCGGGGGAATCAGGAGTGCACCGCATTCACGTCAATCGCGAAGCCTACACCGAGCGAAGCGAACCTGTCATCTCCTGCTCGCGCTGCTGCGCTGTCAGCTGCCCCTGAGCCACATCGACCCGCCAGAGCAACACAGCCCCGATCACAAAGAAGAGAATGACGGAGAGAATGGCATTTCGGCTGGAGCCCGAGACCTCGATCGCAATGTAAAAGAGCAGCGGACCGAAAATGCCCGCGAATTTCTCGAATACACTGTAGAACCCAAAGAACTCGCCGCTTTTGTGCGGTGGAATCATGCTCGCGAACAGCGAGCGACTGAGCGCTTGCGTTCCTCCCTGAACCATCCCGACGAGCGCGGCGAGGATGACGAAGTGCGTCGCCGTGCGCATGAAGTAGCCGAGGATGCTGATGGCCGCGTAGACCAACAATCCTATGAAAATCGCGGGCTTCGCGCCAATGCGTCCGGCAAGTCGGCCGAACAGGAAAGCGAAGGGGACACCGACGAACTGCACCATGACAACGGCGGCAATGAGCGTCCCCTGGCCGATGCCGATCTCCGTACCGTATGCGGTAGCCATCTTGATGATCGTCTGGATTCCGTCGTTGTAGACGAGGAAGGCGACGAGCATGAGAAACGCCTGCTTGTACCCGCGCAACTCACGAATCGTCTCGCCGATTCGCTGGAACGCGACGCGCACTGGGTTGGCGTGCGGTGTTTCGTCCAGCTCGATCCGCCGAGGCGGCTCGGGAACACGGTAGAAGAGCGGAAGAGCGAACAGCAACCACCAGACGCCGACGGAGACGAAGGCCAGCCGCACCGGGAGCGTGCCAGGAGGAAGGCCGAACCACTCGGGTTTTTGAATCCACGCGAGGTTGAGCGCGACGAGCAGGCCGCCTCCCAGGTAGCCGATTCCGTAGCCCGCCGTCGAGACCCGGTCCATTTCGTCGGGCGTGGCAATGTGGGGAAGTAACCCCTCGTAGAAGACCAGGCATCCGGTGCCTCCGAGGAGCGCGAGCACGAAGAGCGTAGACGCCAGCCCGAGATCGCCGCGCTCGATGCCGAACATCGCTATGCAAGCGCTCGCGCCAATAAGCGTGAACAGCGCCAGAAAGCGCTTCTTCGTGGCGGAGTAATCGGCAATCGCGCCGAGCACCGGTGATATGAGAGCGACCACGAGCATCGCGATTGTGTTGGCGCCCGCGAGTTGCTGCGTCGCAGCGGATCCGCTGAGATCCGCCGCGGCGACCGTCACGAAATAGATTGGAAAAACCGCGGTCATGATGACGGTCTGCAGGCCGGAGAGCGCCCAGTCGTACATCGCCCACGCCCGCAACTCCCGGCGGTGAAGACCCAGCTTCTCGAGCACCCCGCTGTTCTCTCGGATCGAGAGCATTTGCGCTCCGTTGTTCGCGCGTTAAGGGCTAAGGCATCATGGTGCCGCGAGACCTCGCTGACTAGCGGGGCGGAAGAAAGGGCCCGCCGAGATCCCAGTGCCACGCCTCGCGCACCTCGCCGGTGCGTGGATCTTTCAGTGGCTTGTGCTGTAACCGCTCCGCCGGCAGCCCGACGCGCGCGCCATAGGCCAGAAGCTTTCGGCGATCGGTCGAGACCAGGTGCGCCATCGGTCGGCCTCGCCAGACGTGGCGGTGCAGCCAGAGGCCGCCATCCATCGCGTGGATCATTCCTTCGCGACGCGATGTGAACTCGCGGTACGGCGGCTCCGACCCCTGTCTGCTTTCGTCGATCACGCCTCCCAACTTACCCGAGCTTCGTCTCAAGCCAGTTGGGCCCCACGCCGATGTCCACGAGGAGGGGCACGGCGAGTTGCGCGGCGCCCTCCATTTCGGAGCGCACCAAGGCGGTGAGCGCGTCTATCTCGTTCTCCGGCACCTCGAATACCAGCTCGTCGTGAACTTGCAGGAGCATTGAGGATCGCAAATGCTGTTTTCGCATTGCGGCCGCCACGCGCACCATCGCGATCTTGATGAGATCCGCCGCCGAGCCCTGGATCGGTGAGTTGGCGGCGATGCGTTCACCGAACGCGCGAATGTTGAAGTTCCGTTCGCGAACTTCCGGCACGTACCGTCGCCGTCCAAAGATGGTTTGAACGTAGCCGTGCGTGCGCGCGAACTCGACTGACGAATCCAGGTACTGCCGCACACCGGTGAATCGCTCGAAGTAGCGATCGATGAACGCGCGCGCTTCGGCATGCGTGATCTTCAATTGCTGCGACAGTGCGTGCGGCCCCTGCCCGTAGATCGTCGCGAAGTTGATGGTCTTGGCGCGCGCGCGCATGTCCGGGGTGACCGCGGACGGGTCCACCTCGAAGATCAATGCGGCAGTCTGGCGATGGATGTCGCCACCCGCCTTGAACGCCTGCACGAACGCTTCGTCGCCGGAGAGGTGCGCAAGTAATCGTAACTCGATCTGCGAGTAATCCGCCGAGAGCAGTTGGCATCCCGGGCGCGCGACGAACAGGCGACGGATGTCGCGGCCGAGCTCCCGCCGGATGGGGATGTTCTGCAGGTTCGGATCGTTCGAGGACAGGCGGCCGGTGGCCGCCGCCGCCTGGTTGAACGTCGTGTGCAGCCGGCCTGTGCGCGGGTTCAGGAGCGCCGGCAGCGCGTCGATGTAGGTGTTCTCGAGCTTCGTGACCTCGCGGTATTCCATGAGCAGGACGGGAAGCTCGTGCCCCGCGTCGGCGAGCTGCTGCAGGACGCTCGCGTCCGTCGACGGGCCGCTCGGCGTCTTCTTGAGCACGGGCAGCTGCAGCTTCTCGAACAGAATTTCGCGAAGCTGCAGCGGCGAGTTGATGTTGAATTCCTGGCCGGCGGCGGCGTGGATCTCGCCTTCGAGCCGGCGCCGCTCGCCCTCGAAACGGCGCTTGAGCTGCGCGAAACCCTCCACGTCGATCATGACGCCGGCCCATTCCATGTCGGCAAGGACGGGAAGCAACGGCATTTCGATCTCGTCGAAGAGCCGGCGCGCCGCCAGCGCCTCGAGCTGCGGCTCGAACTCTTCGCGAAGGCGCAGGGTGATGTCCGCGTGTTCGCTCGCGTAAGTGGCGGCGCAGTCGACAGGAACCTGATCGTACGGGATGAGACTCTTCCCCTTGCCGCACAGGTCCTCGAAGGACGTGACGGTGTGCTGCAGAAACTCGAGCGCGAGCAACTCGAGCGAGTGCGCGCGGCGTCCCGGGTCGAGCACATAGCTCGCGATACTCGTGTCGAACTCCAACCCCGCGAGCGCGACACCGGCCTGACGCAGCACCAGCAGGCCGAATTTCCCGTTCTGGGCGGTCTTCCGAACCTTCGGGTCTTCGAGGAGATCGCGCAGGGGGCGCATGTCGGGATGCGAAAGCGGCGGCAGGTTCGCTACGTCCGGCGCGCCGGCCTCGAGCGCGCGGGCCGCGATGCTCGTCGGCTCCTGCGTTTTTGCTTTGGACTTCTTGGCGGGCTTCGCCGCGGGCTCCTCCGAGGTCAACACGAGCATCGTTTGCGGCGGCTCGTAGCGTCGGTGCGAGAGGGGGAAGTAGTACGCCTCTCCAGGCGCGATGGCGAGCGTGATGCCGACGAGTGTCGCGCGCAGCGGATCGTTCGCGTTCGGCACGTCGGGATCGGTCGCGGTCTCGACGTTGATCGCCAGGTGCGGAGCTTTCCGAGCCTTCGCGACCAGCTTCGACACTTCCGACGTGGAAGTGACCGTAGAGTATTTCTGTTCGCGCTTCCTCGTGTCGAGCGCGGCGCCAGGGGTGCTTGCAGATGCACCCGCACCTGCGCCGCCCGCCTTCGCCGTCGATGCCTCCGTCGACGCGCCGGCGGTCGCGGCGGCGTCGGCCGGGACTACGATCTGTCGCGCGAGGGTGTGGAACTCGAGCTCGACGAGCAGGTCGCGGAGCCGGGCGCGGTCGGGCTCGCGGACCCGCAGCGCCTCGATGTCGAGGTCGATGGGCACGTCTTCGCGAATGGTGACGAGCTGCTTCGACAGCCGCGCCGCGTCCGCCTGCGTCAGCAGCGCTTCGCGCGGGCGTTTCTTGGTGATCTCGTTCGCGTGCGCGAGAATCTCCTCGATCGGGCCGTACGCGTTCACCAGCTCGACGGCGGTCTTGTCGCCGATCCCCTTCACGCCAGGGATGTTGTCCGACGTGTCGCCGACCAGCGCCAGGTAGTCCGTCACGAGTGCCGGTGGAACACCGAGTCGCTCGGTGGCGTTGTCGATGCTCACCCAATGCTCTTCCACGTTCGCCGGTCCGCCACGCCCCGGATTGAGCAACCACACGCCGGGACGCACGAGCTGCTGAAAATCCTTGTCTCCCGACACGATCACGACGTTTACGTTCTGCTGCACCGCGTGCTTCGCCAGCGTGCCGAGCACGTCGTCGGCCTCGTAGCCGGGCACCGTCAGGATCGGGATGTGGTAAGCCTCGAGGAGGTCGCAGATGCGATCCATGCCGCGATCGAAATCCTGCTGGAGATCCTCGGAGAGCTTCTCGCGCGTCGCCTTGTAGGCGGGGAACGTCTCGTGCCGAAACGACGTCCCCGAGTCGTGGACCCAGCCCAGGTACTGCGGCTTGTGATTGGCGTGCAGCAGCCTGAGAAAATTGACGACACCCCAGGCGGCCGAAGTGTTTTCACCTCGACTGGTCGTGAGGGGGCGCGCGATCATCGCGTAGAACGCGCGATAGATCAGCGCGTATCCGTCGACGAGAAAGAGCGCGGGCGATTGTGGCGGCGTTGAAGGCACTACTTACGAAAACAGCACCGCCCGCCGAGCGGTAGCTGGCGGGCGGTGGCAGGACCGCGGAGGCGTGGACTGATTCAGACCCGCGTTACGTTTGCTGCGTGCAGGCCTTTTTCTCCCGTGTGGATTTCGAACTCGACTTCCTGTCCTTCGGAGAGTGTCTTGAATCCGTCCATCTGAATCGCCGAGAAGTGCACGAACACATCTTCGCCGCCTTCCTGCTCAATGAAGCCGTACCCCTTGGCGTCATTGAACCACTTCACCTTCCCTCTGGCCATTCGAGCTGCCTCCTGCTGGGTGATACGAGTCCCGCCACGCTGTGGTGCGGACTATTAGGTGGGGACTGGCGCGCCCTATATAGAATGGCACTCTACCTTTGTCAAGAAAATCGGCCCGTTGTGGGGTTGTTCGCGTGCCATGTATGCACATGTGTTTGTTGTGGTTGCGGACCCCAGGCGGGGCCGAGCCGTCGGGTGCGCGCGCTTGCTTGCTCCAGCGGCGGACGTTAGGTTCGCCGCCGTGCCACGGGAGAATTTGGTCGGGCGTACGCTCGCTGGATACACGCTCGAGAGTGAGGTCGGCGAAGGTGGCACGTCAGCCGTGTTCCGCGGCAAGCACGCCGAGCACGGCCTGGTGGCCGTCAAGGTGTTGCGAGAGAAGCTCCGCAACGACCGGACGGCGGTCGCGCGATTTCTGAGAGAGGCGCGCTACGGCGCTCGCGTGATTCACCCGAACGTCGTCAAGACGATCGAGATCGGCGAGGCGGGTCCAGGATTGCACTTTCTCGCCATCGAGTGGGCGACCGGCGATCTTCTCGAAAAATATGCCCGCCGGCACGGCGCCCTTCCCGCCAATCAGGTCGCGGACATCGTGGTGCAGATCGGCGCCGGAGTCCACGCGGCGCACGACGCAGGGATCGTGCATCGCGATCTCAAGCCCGAGAACGTGATGTTCGACGAGAAGAGCGGCGCGGTCAAGCTGCTCGATTTTGGCATCGCGACGGACACCGACACGCAGCCCGAGCAACGCCTCACGCGCGCCGGCTTTTTCGTCGGTACGCTGATGTACGTGGCTCCCGAAGCGCTGTCCGGCGAGCTCGTGACACCCGCGGCTGACCAGTACAGTCTGTCGACGATCGCGTACTTCCTGCTGTCGGGCTGCTTACCTTACACCGCGAAGACGCCGCGCGAGATGTTCTCGCAGCTGCTCTCGCAGCCGCCGATTCCGCTGAATTCGGCGCGTCCGGGAATGAAGTTCCCCGCGGCGATCGAATCGGTGATCATGCGCGGGCTCTCGAAAGACCCGCTCAAGCGGTACGCGAACGCCGTCGAATTCGCGGCGGCGCTGCGGGACGCGGTGTCTCAGCCGGCGGAGGAAGAGAAGCCGGGGCTCTTGGGGAGGTTCAAGTCGATGTTCGGACGTGAGGCCCAGGACTAACCGGCTTTCGGCTCCGTCGAATCGAGCGGGAGCCACACGGTAAAAACCGATCCGCGTCCGACTTCGCTCACCACGGTGAGCTCGCCTCCAAGGAGTCGCGCGAGACGACGCGAGATCGCGAGACCGAGACCCGTGCCGCGGCGCGCGGAATCCGTGCGGGCGCCCGCATTCACCTGCTCGAACTCGTCGAAGATGCGTTCCCAGTCGGCCTGAGCGATGCCGACGCCGGTGTCGCTCACTTGCAGCGCGATCCACTGCCGCTCCGGATCGGGAGGAGCGCCGATGTTCGGTTCGCCTTCGTCGGCCGCATTCGTCGACACGCCGTTGCCGGCGAGCCTGGCCCGCACCAGAATGCCACCGCTCGGCGTGTGTTTCACCGCGTTGCCGATGAGATTGATGAGGATCTGGCGGAGGTGTGTTTGGTCCGTGCGGACGCGGGGCAGCGACGGGCCGACGCCGATCGAAAGCGCGAGACCGCGTTCGCTCACCAACGATTCCATTTCACTCGCAACGTTGAGCACGAAGGGGCGAAGGACCAGGAGCTCCGAGTGAATCTCGAGACGACCCGCCGCGATCTTCGCGATGTCGAGCAGGCGGTCCACGAGCTGTCGCAAGTGCGTTGCCGACGCGGCGATCCGATCCACAGGCAGCGCCTGCCGCGGCGAGAGGGCGCCGTAGACACCCTCGCGCAACATCTCCACGAAGCCGACCACGGCGTTCAGGGGCGTGCGCAATTCGTGCGAGACGTTCGCGAGAAACTCGCTCTTCATCCGGTTCGACCGCGCCACCTCCTGATAGAGCCGCTCGAGCTCGGCCGTGCGGCCCGCGAGATGCGCGGTGTGACGGCGCTCGCGCGCGAGAGCGGCCAGCAGTGCAACGAGCGCGGCCACACCCAACATCCACAGTATGGCGCGTAGCGCGCGTCCGATTTGCGCGTGTGCGACTTCCACTTCCACGGGGTCGCCGGGCAGCGGCACAACGGCCGCCGCCGTCAGATACGTCTCGAACGCGTCGCGTTGCCCCAGGGTCGTAACCGGCTCACCGCGGACCCGGAGCGCCAACCATGGGCGGTCGACGGCGGTATCCTCGAGAGTCGCCAGGATCTCAGAACCGGGGACGAGGCCAACCCCTATGCCCAACTGCTGTCCGCGGCGCATCAATGGGGCCGCGAGCAGAACTCCCCCGCCGGCGCCGGCCACGCCGCGCAGTCTCGGCCAGGACGTCGGTGTCACCTCGAGCGCCAGCGCCACCAGGAGAGTCGAGTCAATCGCCGCCTGGGGACTCCCAAGTCGATGGACCACTCGACCCTTCATATCGAATAGCCATACCGATTCGAACGTCCCGGGCGCGGGAATGGTGTCGAAGTGCGTCAATCGCTCCGCTTTGAGGCGCAGCTCGCGCTCGGTCACGAGCGCTGCGAGGTGAGCGTCCAGCTCAACGAACTCCCGGTCCGCTCTCGAGAGCGCGCGGTCCGCCGCGATCAAGCTGCCAAAAAGCGACAGCACGATCACGCTGAGCAGCAGCGCGAAGAGTCCGAGACGATTCGATGCCTTCGTAAGCGACATTCGCGGGGAATCTGTCCGATTGACGGTGTTGTGGCGCGGGACTAACGTGACGCTCGCACATGACAGATCACGAGCAGCTCGTACGCCTGCTTGCCGCGCGCTCCGCGCGGCGCGGCACCTTCACGCTGGCGTCCGGACGACAGTCATCGTTATACATTGACGCGCGGCTGACCACAATGACACCGGAAGGCCAGCGGCTGATCGGGCGCCTGGGGTTGGAGGCGATCCGTGCGGCATCGTGGCCCGCCAGCGCGGTGGGGGGACTCACCTTGGGCGCCGACCCGATCGCTTGTGCGATCTGCCATACCAGCGCCGACACGGAGCGGCCGCTTCGCGCGTTCACCGTGCGCAAGGAGCCGAAGGGACACGGCACGGGCAAGCAGGTGGAAGGCCCGCTCGTGAGCGGCGATCGCGTCGTGATCGTGGAGGATGTCATCACGACCGGGGGCTCGGCGACGCGCGCCATCGAAGCGGTGAAGCGCGAGGGAGCGATCGTGCTCGGCGTGCTGGCGCTCGTCGACCGCGAAGAAGGAGGGCGCGAACAGCTGGAGTCGTTAGGGCTCCGCGTTCACGCCCTCACCACGGCGAGCCAGATCGTACCGCACGTACCGCATATCGAGTAACTCGCGCGTGTCACGCCTCGTAACGCGGCGGCGAGTTGCTGCAATAAGCGAGCGGGGTCAGGCGGCATAAGCTGCCCAGATGAGGAACCACCAGCTCCTGGCGGAACCGATCCAACATTCCCGCGCCGTCGTAGCGTTCGCGAAAATCCACCGCCGTAATGCGAAGCATCGTGCGCACGTGGCGGCCGAAGCTCTGCGGCGACGAATACTCGAGATGGTTCGCGATGTTCGCGACGCTGAACCCGTGATTCTCGAAGAGATGAGCCGCCCTGACGAGCCGCGCCATGGCGAGATACCGTTTCGGCGCCGGCAGTCCCGCTCGGAAGAATCGGCTCATCAGCGTGCTCGGCAGAATGTCGAGGCTGCGCGCGAGGCGGCGAACCGTGCAGATGTGCGGCGGGCTGAGGAACAACGCTTCGAAGAAACGCCAGCAGTCCGCTGAGGCGCCCTCGAGATCGTGGCTCAACTGGCCGAGCGCGAGCCGCTGAACCGAGTCGCCACATTCGTGTGTGAGCGCGGAACGCAAGTGCCTCCAGCCCGAGCCGTCACGGACGTCGATCAGACGACGGACGCCGCTCGTTCCGAGTGAGAGGAGTGTCTGCGGCGTCCGCGGCCCGAGCTCGCTGAGGAGCGCGAGCGTGGGAACGCGAGGAAATTCGCGCACCATCGTCGCTACCGGTTCGCTGGAGAGACGCTCGCAGTAGCTCACACTCAACACCACGGCGTTGGCGCGCGCCTCTCGCACGTCCCGCATCACGTCGTCGACGGAATCTCGGTGAATCGATCGGTACAAGCCCTCGCCGGCGGCGTCGACTCGAATGCGCTCGGCAGGCGTGAGAACGGTGGTAACATGGGTGACTGGCTCCGGTGGGGTTTGCGCGCGCGCGAGCGCGACAGAGAGAGTGGACATCGGGCTGGGACTCCGCGACGAGAGGTGAAGCGTGAAGCGGCGCCCGCGTCGGTGCCGACGGTTGAGACTATTCCCTCAGGTCATCCTCCCGTCACTGACGTCGGAGCGCGTCGTCAGCGCCTCGTTCACCTCCTTGCGAGTCTCGCGGCGTTTCGCGTAGATACTCGGCCACACTCTGATTCGATCCGATGCTTTTCGATGACTGATGTATCCGCGTTGCGCGAGCAGTATCGCGACCTGAGCGAGCTCGATCACCGGCCCGAGGGAATTCGATACGCGGCGACGCTTCCAGACGGCACGCCCGTCGTCGCGCTCGCGATCAACGAGGAGGTGGCGGCGCGAATTCGCCACCCCGAGCGTTTCATCGCCGCCTTCGATCGCGCGGCCGCGGTTCACCATGAAGCAATCGTTCCGCCGCTTGCGTGGGGCCAGGCCGCCGACGGTACGTTGCATTGCGCGTACGCCCGCCTGGAGCCAGAACGGATCTCACCCGGATCGCTTTCACCGTCGGAAGTGGCGACGATCGGCATGCAGCTCGCGCGAGCCCTGAGCACGGTACATGGCGCGGGACTCGTGCATGGCGCCATCACCCCCGAGCGCGCCCTGCTCACGAACGATCGCGGCGCGCAATTGAGCGCGCTTGGATTGTTCACCGCGCTCAGCGATGGCGGGCTCGGAATTCAGGAAGCGACGGCGCTGTTGAGTGAATCCGCGTATGCCAGCCCCGAGGCGCAGGCGGGCAAGACACCTGATGAGCGCAGCGACATTTATTCTCTCGGCGCGGCGCTGTATGAATTGCTGACCGGCAAACCACCGTACGGCGGGAGAACCACGTCGTACGTCATGGCCGCGGTGCTTGGGGACAAGGCCGAAGCA
>JBBDXZ010000148.1:0-12630 GCA_040902075.1 Gemmatimonadaceae bacterium | reverse complement strand
CCTTGAGCTGGCCGTTCGTCAGCGCGATGAGCGCGCGGCCGTGATCGTGCCGGTGTTGGGTCAAAGGCTGCCTGGGCATGATGATCGACTTCCACACCTTCATGTGCTCGTTCTCGAACTGCGGCTCGCGCCGAGTTCCGCTTGGCCCCTGCTGCTGCGCCCACATCGCGCCGGCGCCAGCGAGAAACGAGAGTCCGCAGACGACAATCGTCATTTGAAAGCGTTTCATTCTGTTCTCCGCTACGGTTCGTCAGGCCAGACGATAGACCTAGCGAGGCGATCGTGCCAGATCAGACGTAAATGAATTCGTACAGCAGCGAGTCGGCGACGGGCTGGTAGCCGACCCGCGCGTAGATCGCATTCGACGTTGGATTGGCGACGTCGGTGTACAAGACGCAGAACTCCCTGCCGTCGTCCAACAATCTCCGGCTGAGCGCCGCGACCGCGGCGGTCGCGTAACCACGGCCCCGGAACTCGAGCGGCGTGTACACGCTGTTCACGGCAATGCCGCGGCGCGTCGGCCGGGCGGAGGCAGCCATGGCGCGTGGCTCGCCATCCTCCCAGAGGAAGAATTCGCCGGTATCGAGCCGCACCGCAACACGATCACGAAGCTCGGGATCGCTGGACTCGCCCAGCGCCTCGCTATGAAATGCGCCGACCCATCGCTCGAGCAGCTCGAGATCGTCCATGCTGGCGCGTCGCAGCTCGCCAGCTGGTACCGTCACCGGGATGACGCGACGCAACACGTGCAGTCGCTGGCGCATCTTCAGTTCGGCCGAGGCACCACTCAGGCGAGTCCACTCGAGCACAAAACGTTCGGCGAGTGCAACGTCGGCAATCAGCGCGCGGGGCGTATGGTCATGTTTCCTGAGCCACTGCGCGAGCTCGGCGATCTCCGAGTTCAAATCCGATCGAGTCGATACGAGAACAAGGGGGCGTGGAGGCGTCATGAAGGCCGCCAGCGCCAAAACAGTCTCATCTTCGACCGTCGCGAGCACGGTTCCGGGGTTCGTTCGTTCGCGAGCTGCGCGCGCAATCCCAAATAGAAGATGGCATTCCACCTCTCGCGGACCGAGATCCGGCTCGATGTACGCCAGGAAATCGGTTGCGGTAGCGAACTCGCTTGTCTTCAGGGTCACTGCGAAATGTTGAGTTGTTCGCGCAGCGCTCCGACCGTTGTCGTATGGAGCATACTTTCGTCGAAGCCGATGCCGTAAAGGTTTCGCGCTCGGCGTCCCACAAACTCATCGAGTCGGGATAGCGCGAGTACACGTCGCAAATATGGTGTACGAACCGATGTAGCGTACGCCGGCTTCGGCCGGTAGGTTGGCGATGCCGACAATGCCGACAGATCACTCTTCCAGACGACAGTTTCTGGCCTTTCTCGCCGGCAGCCCGCTGTGCGCCGCGGCCGGCCTGGACTTCTCGTCGCTCTCGCGCCTCTTTGGCGGGACGACACGGGAGCGTTCTCGCGCGATCGAGCTCGTCGAACAGGCGTCGCAGGAACCCGTCCTGATTCCAACCGCGCGACATGCGCTGAGCGTCTTCGACTTCGAGGCGGTTGCGAAGAGCAAGCTGCCGCCCGCGCATTGGGCGTACATGGCGACCGGCTCCGACGACGACGGCACGATCCGCGCGAACCGCGAAGGGTTCAACCGGTACGAGCTGCGCATGCGCCGGCTCGTGGACATCAGCACGATCGATACGTCCGTTGAACTGATCGGCACGAGATGGGCGACGCCGATCGTGCTATGTCCCGTTGGTAGTCAGAAGGCCTTTCATCCTGAGGGCGAGATCGCGACCGCCCGCGCGGCGAAGGCCATGGGGCATCTGCAAGTGCTCTCGACGGTGGCCACGACGTCCATCGAGGACGTCACTGCCGCGCGCGGCGCGCCGGTTTGGTACCAGCTATATCACCGGCAGGAGTGGGGACAAACGCTTCAGATGATCAAGCGCGCCGAGCGCGCCGGAGCCCCTGCGGTCGTGTTCACCGTAGACCTCCTCGGCGGCAGCAATCGCGAGACGATGGTGCGCGACGGGCGGCTCGACACACGTACCTGCACCGCGTGTCACGTCGGCGGACAGCCCAGACCCGGCAGCCTCGCGGTGGACCTGCGCGACAATCGCCGCAAGCCGATGCTCGCCGATTTCCCTCCCCCGCTCGCGACGCAAGCCGCGACGGCGACGCCGACCTGGGACTACATCAAGCGCATCAAAGACGCGACGAGCATGAGGGTCTTTCTCAAAGGCATTGTCACTCGTGAAGACGCGGAGCTCGCGATGCGGCACGGGGTGAACGGGCTGTTCGTGTCGAACCACGGCGGACGTGCGGAGAACAGTCTGCGTCCGACGATCGCGTGCGTCGCGGAGGTCGTCGAAGGCGTGGCGGGACGCGCGCCGGTGCTCGTGGATGGCGGCTTCCGTCGCGGCACTGACATCTTCAAGGGGTTGGCCCTCGGCGCGACCGCCGTGGGCGTGGGCCGGCCCTACGTCTGGGGCCTCGCGTCGTTCGGTCAGGAAGGCGTCGAGGTGGTGTTGACGCTTCTCCGCCGTGAATTGGAGCTCGTGATGCGCCAGGCCGGAACGGTCTCGATCGCCCGGATTACTCGCGATTACGTGCTACCGCGTGCCTGACGTCGCGGTAATTGTTGCTCTGATACCGGCGTATAACGCCGAGCCGTTCATCGGCGAAGTGATTCGCAAGGCGCGGGCATACGTTCCCGTCATTGCCGTCAACGACGGCTCGAAGGACGGCACCCTGGCGCAACTGAAAGCGTCGGGGGCAACTGTCATCGATCTGCAGCCCAACCAGGGCAAGGGCGTGGCTTTGCGGCGCGGCTATCGCGCGGCGCTCGAGCAAGGTGTCGCGGCGGTGATCCAGCTGGACGCCGACGGGCAGCACGACCCGACCGAGATCCCGCTGTTCGTCGAGAAGTTTCGTTCGACTTCCGCGGACCTCATCATCGGCGAGAGGGATTACTCGCAGATGCCGCTCGTGCGCCGCATGTCGAACACGGTGGGACGACGCGCCTTTTCGTGGGCGATGGGGCGATACATTCGCGACAACCAGTCGGGCTACCGACTGCTGAGCCGGCGACTCATGGAATCGCTTCTGGGCAGCGCCGAGTCGGG
This sequence comes from Gemmatimonadaceae bacterium, assembly GCA_040902075.1. GTDB lineage: Bacteria > Gemmatimonadota > Gemmatimonadetes > Gemmatimonadales > Gemmatimonadaceae > DASPMP01. The sequence continues at coordinate 9,498 of JBBDXZ010000148.1, read as the reverse complement.
GTATGAGTTTGAGATGGACCAGATCGTGGTCTGCGTGAAACGCGGCTGGCCCATCGAGGGCGTCCCGATTCGAACGATCTACGGCGACGAAGTGAGCAACATCAAGCCGATGCAGCACGTCGTCCAGTTCTTCGGCATGGTCCGAAAAGCGCGCGCCGCCATGCGCCATCCCTGACAATGACCTCTTCTTCTTTTCTCCTCGGACTTCGTACCGCGAAGTACAGCGCCGCCGACCTTGCCAAGGCGAAAGCGTGGTACACCGACGTTCTCGGCTTTGGCCCCTACTTCGACGAACCCTTTTACGTCGGGTTCAACGTCGGCGGTTTCGAGCTGGGCATCACTCCCGAGCCGGAGGCTGCCGCGACCCGGCCCGAAGCCGGGATCGCCTACTGGGGTGTCACCGATGCAGGCGCCGCTTATGCGCGTCTATTGAGCCGGGGCGCAACGGCTCACGAGCCGATACAGCATGTCGGCGAGGCCATCAAGATCGGCAGCGTGTGGGATCCCTTCGGCAACGTGCTCGGCGTCATTGAGAATCCCACCTTTCGCATCGGCAACGCGGAATCGTCTAAGGCAGTTCGGTAAGACGCAGGGTAAGCCGGTACTGGCGCGGCTCGATCCTTTCCGTCGAAACAGGATCGGGAGTGAGCGCGACGACCTGTAGCTCGAACATGCCCAACTGCGCTTTCTGTCGGTCGCCGTAGGTATCGAGCTCGACGAGCCTTGGCTCACTCATCTGCTCGACGACCTTGAGTCGAATCGCGGCGTTGCCCGCCCATACACACTGGACATCCTTCGGACACCGAGAGTCCGACGTCACACGCTCGAATTCGAGGCTGAGATCTGAGTCGCTGATCGTCACACGTTGTCCGGGAGCGAGCACGAACTCATCCCCAACCGAAACAACTTTAGCAGCCGACTCGGCGCAGGTCGCCGTTACCGGATCGCACTTCACCCGGGCACAGGCGTACACGCCAATCACGAGCGCGATGCTGAATGTCCGATGCAACCGATTCATTCGTGACGTCCCCTACTTTCAACAACCTTCTCCATGCTCCGATCGGTCACCCCGCCTGCTCCCTGCTCCCTAGTCCCTGCTCCCTGTGTTTCGGCTCTCGACGTAGAAATCGCGCTTCACCACGAGCTTGCTCGTCGCAGTCATCGTCGTCGGCATGGATGACCACTCGAGGCTTGGCCGAATTCGGCGGAATGTCGTTGGGGCATCCGGAAACGCCACGTCCACCGGCATGTCGAAACCCGGGACGACATCCGCCCAGCGGAACGACATGATCCCGTTGTCGACCCTGTGCTCGAGCATCGGGATCATCGTCGTCGTCTGGTATTGCTCGAACACCTTCGACAAGTCGATTCCCGCCTCGCGACTGAAGTAATCCCTGAGCTCCTGGCCGGTGATCGTCTTGTGCCAGAACGTGGAGTTCGCGCCCCGCAGGATACCTCGCCATTTTCCATCGTCGGCGATGACCTGGCGGATTGTGTGCAGCATGCTTCCGCCCTTGGAGTACATGTCGCCCGAGCCCTGCTCATTCACGCCGAACCGCGCGATGACCGGTCTGTCGTTTCGAATGTTCGCGCGGCTGCCGATGATGTACTCAGCCCCCGCGGCCGGTCCGTCCTGGCACTCCGTGTAAAGCCCTTCGGCGTAATTCGCGAAGCTCTCGTGGATCCACATGTCCGCGAGATCCTTCGCGGTGATGTTGTTGGCCCACCACTCGTGCGCCGTCTCGTGTACGATGATGAAGTCCCACTTCAGTCCCCAGCCCGTCTTCGAGAGATCGCGACCGCCATACCCGTTCTTGTAATGGTTCCCGTACGCGACAGCGCTTTGATGCTCCATGCCGAGGTGCGGCGTCTCGATCAGCTTGAAGCCATCCTCGTACCATGGGTACGGACCGAACCAATGCTCGAAGCAGGCGATGGTTGAAATCGCCTGACGGAACTGCACGCGGGCGGTGTCCTCGTGAAACGCGAGCGGGTAGTAATCCATCGTGAGCGTTCCGCGCTCGCCTTCGTAGTAGTCGGTAAAGCGCGCATACCGCGCGGCATTCACCGCAATGCCGTAGTTGTTGATCGGGTTGGAGACGAACCACTCCCACATATTGGACTTCCCGTCCGCCGCGCGCCGAACCGAGCGCAGCCTGCCATTGGACACATTGACCAACGAGTCCGGGACGGTGATCGCGACGCGCTGGCTATCGGGTTCGTCGCCGCCGTAGTCCTTGTTTGGCCACCACACCGAGGCGCCCAGGCCCTGGTTGGCGGTGGCGATGTGATGAATGCCGAGCGAGTCGCGTCCCCAGACGAAGCCACCGTCCCAGGGAGCGCGCTTGGCCACACGTGGCTTGCCGTGATAGTAGACGGTGATGGTCCGCTTCGATCCCACGGGCGGCGACGCGGGCATGCCGATGAAAAACGCGTTGCTGTCCCGACGGAATCGCAACGTGCGGCCGCCCTGAACGACGCTGTCGATCTGCAGAGGCACCTGCAAGTCGATCTGCATTTCCCGTCCCGGCGCAAGCACGTGGTACGTGATGGCGTTCCATCCACGGATGCTGCTGTCCGAGGGATTCACCGCGACGTGCAGATCGTAGAACTCGGCGTCCCACCACGCCCGCGCGGGACCGTTGCTTCCCCGCAATGTGTCGGCTCGCGTGAAAACGCGCGCGGGCTGCTGGGCGTGGAGCTCAGCCGCGAGGAGCAGGGGTAGGGCCAGCAATCCGAGTCTATGCATCATAGGGAGAATGCTAGGCGAGGTCGGCAGGAAGCTCCACTCGGCGGACGCAAGCCAACCTCCGCCGCAGGCAAGGCACAAAGAATGCGCGGACTCTACCAGTCAAGCGCCAGGGAGGGAGAATGGCACATACTCACGAATACGATTGCATCGTCTGCGGTGCGCATTTCGACTCGTCGGAAGACCTCGATAAGCACAATCAGGAAGAGCACATTCGGAACGCGACAGGCATGGAGAGGCCGCGCGATCCGGACGCCGAGGAACCCGGGGACAGAACGTCGAGAGGGGAGCCCACGGAAGGCTGAGTCCCGCCCCGCAGACAAAGACGCCCCGCGTGTCGCGGGGCGTTTGTCTTAGATCTCGCCTCGCTTCAGCGCCGCGACGGCATGAGCCGCCGCGCGCGCCGTGAGCGCCATGTACGTGATGCTCGGATTCTGGCACGCCGTGCTGGCCATGCACGAGCCGTCGGTGACGAAGAGGTTCTTTACGTCCCACGCCTGATTCCACCGATTCAGCACGCCATCCTTGGCCGTTTGACTCATGCGCGCGCCGCCCATCTCGTGAATGCAGTGCCCGGGCGGATTCATCCCGTCGCTCTCCCGGACATCGGTGAAGCCCGCGGCGTCGAGCATCTCGGCCATCGACTTCGCCATGTCCTTTTCCATCGCGCGCTCGTTGTCGGTCCAGCGCACTTCGATGCGCGCGGCGGGAATGCCCCACTTGTCTTTCACCTCGGGGTCGAGCGTGACGCGATTCTCCGCGCGCGGTAACGACTCACCAAAACCAATCGCCGAGAAGCCCCACGGGCCCAGCTCGTCGATGAGCGATTGCTTGAACGCCGTACCGTAGCCCTGCGTCCATTTGCCGCGGTCCCAGCCCGATCGGCTCGACCATCCCTGATAGCCGTACCCGCGGAGAAAATCGGGGTGCTGGCTCTTCACGTTTCGAAACCGCGCGATGTAGATCCCGTTCGGACGCTGTCCCGTAGTTCGCCGGTCCTTGAATCCCGGCGCCGTTCCCGACGCACCGGACCCGAAATTGTGGTCCATGACGTACCGGCCCAGCGTCCCACTGGAGTTGGCCAGACCGTCGGGAAATTGCGCGTTTTTGGAGTTGAGCAGAAGGCGCACGGACTCGATCGTCGAGGCGCAGAGGAAAACGAGTCGAGCGGTGAACTCGGTTTCGTGCCGCGTCAGCGCGTTGATCACGCGCACCCCGCGCGCGCGATCCCGTTTGGGGTCGTAGAGAATCTCGGCAACGACGCTGTTGGGGAGCAGCGTGAGGTTGCCCGTCGCGCGAGCCGCGGGAAGCGTGGACGCGATGCTGCTGAAGTACGAGTGCGTGATGCACCCCTTCTCGCAGGGGCCGCAGTAGTGGCACGCGAGCCGGCCGTTGTGGTTCTGCGTGAGAATCGCCACGCGGCCGATCGTCATCACGCGCTCCCCACCGAACGCTTTCAGGATCTTGGGACGCGCGTCGGCTTCGACCGCGGTCATCTGCATCGGCGGGAGGAAAACGCCGTCGGGGAGCTGCGCCAGTCCTTCGCGCGCGCCGCTCACGCCGATGAATCGCTCGACGTGCGCGTACCACGGGGCGATGTCGCGATAGCGGATCGGCCAGTCGTTGCCGTGTCCATCCTTGAGATTGGCCTCGAAATCCAGGTCGCTCCAGCGATAGACCTGGCGGCCCCACATGATCGAGCGGCCGCCGACCTGTCGTCCTCGCAGCCAGTTGAACGGCGCGTCGTCCGGGGTCGTATAGGGATTCTCCGCGTCCTTCACGAAGAACTTGTGTCCGATCTCGTCGCAGGCGTAGCATCTGCTTTGTATCGGATAGTCGCGTTCCATCGTTTTGCGGTCGCCCATGCCGCGGTAGTGCATCTGCCACGGCTGCACATGCTCCACATAGTCGATGCGGGGATCGACCGGTCCCCCGGCCTCCAGCACGAGCGTTCGGAGGCCGCGTTGGGTGAGCTCTTTCGCCGCCCACCCGCCGCTCATCCCCGATCCGACGACGATCGCGTCGTAGTCGAAAGTCTCAGGCATGATCGTGCTCCAGGCCCGGCGTGGAACGCGGGGTGGGCATCAGTAGCGGCGCGTCGCCCTCGAATTTCCCCGGCATTACTGTGTGTTTGAGCACGTTTTTCATCACGGGTTCACTGGTGAAATACCCGTGCACCACGAGCCCCTTCAGCCGCCAATACGTCCGCGCGGGCTCGTCGTCGCGACTCTCGCTCTCGAACGTCTCGATCAGGGCGCCGCGCGCGTCCGTACCGAGGTCGGCGAAGACGACGCCGCTCGTGCTCAGGGCGCGAGCGTCGATGGCCTCGAGACCAGCGAGAAACCTGGCGCGTTCGGCGTCGGTGGCCCGCTCCGCGACGATGACGTCGACGAAGCCGTGGACGCCGACATCCGTGGCGCTTGGCGTGTCGGTGCGCGGGATGATGGTGTCGGCGATCGCTCGCACGAGCGCCATCTGCGCGTCGTTGAGCCCATTCGCGGGCCGAACGCCGCTCGTGGCACGCGTCCAGGCCGCCAGTGTTTCGTGCGGCAGAAAAGTGAGCGCGGTCGCGGCGCCCAGCGCGCGCAGGAGGTCTCGCCGTTCCATGGTGTGTGCGGGAAGGAGGGAAGACCTACAGTAGTGCGCCGAACTTACGGTCGTCAACGCCCACCGGAGGAATGCAGCAGGCCACTACGTCATGCAAAGGAACTGGGGCGGCAGGATTCGAACCTGCAACTTCCCGGTTAACAGCCGGGCGGTCTGCCAGTTGACCTACACCCCATCGTGCGATTCCCGATTCCCGATTCCCGCCTTTTGCTTCCCTAACAAAAAGCCCGCCGGACCGGAGTCTGGCGGGCGGCGACGCGGTTGAAATGCGCGCGAGCTAGCCGGACTCCCCGAGAAAGCAATTGAGATTATTCGCGCAATTCATGTGAGTCGTCATGGACTCACGATAGCATCCCGGAGCCTGAAACACAATTCCGACGCTGACTCAGACCATCCCACGCGCAATCGTTTTGACGACCTCGCGGGCGATTACGGGGATCCGGCCTTCCGGATCACAGCTGGGATCGTACGCGGTGATGGCCGCCGCGCCAACGTGAAAGCTCGAGCCGATCTCTTTCACGAGCGTTGCGAGGCGTTCGCCCGTCAGCCCGCCCTTGGACGCGTAGGAGTTCGCCCTGCCCTCGGACTCGTCCAGGACGTCGAGATCCACATGGAGATACACCTCGCCAAATCGCTCGCGAAGCGAGCGAAGCTCTTCGGACGCAAGAGGGCCGTCGCCGAGAGACTTGAGCCAATGAATCTCGCTCGCTTCGAGCGCCGTGCGCTCGGCTCCGTCGAGGTTGCGCGTCCCGAAGAGCAGGACCTGCGATTCGGGAATCGGGCGGAAGTCCGGGACGCTCCTCGTAAGCCGATGCCAACAGCGGCCCGTCAGAGTCGCCAGCGCCATTCCGTCGAGGAAGCCGGATTCCGTCGTCTCCGGGGTGTTGAAGTCGGCGTGCGCGTCGAACCAGCACACGCCAGGCACTCGCCTGCTACGCGACTGCATCCCCGCAACCGTCCCGACCGCGGTGATGCAGTTGCCCGCGAGCACGAGGGGGAACGCACCGTCGCCGCGCGCCGCCTCGACGCGAGTCGCGAGCCAGCGCTGAATCTCTATCGCGCTGGCGATTTCCCCGCGGAAACCGGGCGAGGGCTCGAACGTCGTGATGGTGACGCCGCCGGGATCTAGATCAGCAAAAAGACCCGACGCGATCAGGCGTTCGGGCCCCGCACCCATGCGCAAACCGCGAAAGCCCGAGTCAAAGGGAACGACAAGCGCATGGAGCTTCAACCCGAACCCCTCGTGAGATCGGCGCTAGTTCTTGTGCCGAAAGGTGATGCGACCGCGCGTCAGGTCGTATGGCGAGATGGCGACGATGACCTTGTCGCCCGCAATCACGCGGATGCGGAAGCGCCGCATCTTCCCCGCCAGCGTCGCTACCACATTATGGCCGTTCGCGAGCGCTACCCGGAAGGTGGTGCTCGGGAGCACCTCCGAGACCGTCCCGTCCATCTCGATTGCTTGTTCTTTCATCCTACGACCGCTTGCGCTTGGCGCCGTTCGGCGAGCGCTTGCGGGGGGGCAGGCTTGCGAGGAAGAGACGACGCTTGGCGGCTGCCGCCTTGCGGTTGCGAATCTGACTCGGCTTTTCGTAATGGCGACGCCGGCGCAGCTCCTTCATGATGCCCGCGCGCATGACCTTCTTCTTGAAGGATTTGATCGCCCAATCGATCCGATCATTCTCGTCCAGTGAAATGAGAACCATTCCTTCTCCCTGTAAAAACGAATAAGCCGGCCCGACGGACGTCGGACCGGCCCATGCGGTATCAGCTTGTTAACGACCGACGCGAGAAACGTTCTCGGCGGCGGGACCTTTCTGTCCCTGCACGACGTCGAACTCGACCTGCTCGCCTTCGTCGAGGCTCTTGTAGCCGTCGCCCTGAATGGCGGAGTGATGGACGAAGCAATCCTTCGCGCCACCCTCGGGGGTGATGAAGCCGAAGCCCTTCTCGTTATTGAACCACTTGACCGTGCCTTTGGTACGCATTGCAGTACTCCGAATTTTGTGCTGTGGTCGGAGTGCCCCAAATGCCTACTGGCCGACGACAACGATTTGCGTGAACTGACCCTCACGCCAGGCGCGCTCACCATGAGCGCATTACGCCTACAACACCAACAAAAAGAGGGACATCGCGGTTGGCGAGCCCCTCTCAACTGATCTGGAACTGTGTGCGCTTACATAAGGTAGCCGGGTCGGGCCCTTAAAGCGAGGGCCGTTATTGGAAAACCTAGTCGTGAATGCTCCCTATCGCCCAAGCGGCGGCTTGCCGCACGCGCGGATCGGCGTCCCGCTGGAGTAGCTCGATCAGCGGGGGGATCGCGGCGGCGTCCTCCAACGATCCGAGGGCCCATGCCGCCGCGCGCCGCACCACGGGCGACTCGTCTTTGAGACGTCGCACGATCGGCTCCACGAGCCCGGGCTTCCCAGACAAGCCCAAGCCGAGCGCGGCCACGGCGCGCGTCCCCGCGCTGGCATCCGTCAGCGCTTCCACGAGAGCGGCCACGGCAGCGGGATGATCGACGCGCCCAAGGAAGGACGCGCCGATCCGCCGCACGCATGGGTCGGGATCGCGCAGCGCCGCCCGCAACCGGGGAACGACGGCCGGGTCGTTGTGCTTCCGCTGAATCCACGCAATGAGCGCCGCGGCGGCGCTGTCCACCACGAGCGGGTCGCCGCTCAATGGTCCCCCCCCCCAGCGCGACCACCACCCATGCGTGTCCACGCTGCGCGTCGCGAGCTCGCAGAGCAGCGGATCGACGCCGCGCACCGTCCGCAATAGTCGATTCAATGACGCCGTGTCGTCCGCGATGATGGGAGCGGCTCCGGGAACCTGCGGGCTTTCCTCGCGCGCGCGCGTCGCTCGCGCGGCGCCCGCGGCGCCCGCGGCCGCGGCCGTCACGAGGACGGCGGACGCGACGACGCCCCGCACGGCTGATCCCAAAAAGCGCCGCACGGTCAGCGCCGTTTGCCGAGCGCTTCGGCGGCGATGCGCCGGATCTCCGGATCCAGATCCTTCAGCAGTCCCATGAGCGCCGTGATCGCCTCCGCGCCGCCGATCTCCGACAACGATTCGGCCGCGCTGCGCCGTACCTCCGCATCGGTGTCGGATGTGAGGCGCTTGAGTCCCGGCACCGCCGCTTCGTCACCGATGCCTCCCAACGAATGCGCGGCGCTCTTGCGCACCTCGCGATTTGGGTCGGCGAGCGCATCGATCAGAGCGCGGGGCGCGCTCTTGATGCCATCGATGCTATGGATGGCATCGGCGGCCTGGCTGCGGACGTCGGGATCGGCGTCCTTCAGCGCGGCCACGAGGGCGCCCAGCGTCCGCATGTCCTCGAGCTGTCCCAGAGCGTTTACCGCCGCCGCTCGCACCTCGGCATCCGCATCGCGAGTGAGCACGGTGAGCGCGTCGATTGCCGAAGGGCTCTCGAGCTGGCCCAATGCCTCCGCCGTGTGCTTCCGAACCTCCGCGTCGTCGTCTCGAACCATTCCCAGGAGCGCCGTCACCGCGGACGGCTCCTCGAGCTCGCCCAGCGCCCACACCGCCGCACGACGCACGGCGACGCTCGGGTCTTTGACCACGGCGGCGATGCCATTGACCGCGGACGGATCATCGATCTCGCCAAGCGAACGCACGATCTTTTCGCGAACGGTCGATGCGCGCTCTGTTTTGAGCGCTTCGATGAGGTGAGGTACCGCGCGCGAGTCGTCGATCTCACCTAACGCCCACGCGGCCGCTTCCCGTACGCGCGCATCGGAATCTTCACGGAGCGCTTTGGCGAGCGCGGCGATCGCTCGCGGGTCTTCGAGCGCGGCCAACGAATTGATCGCCGCGATGCGCACGGACGCGTTGGCGTCGCCGAGCGTCTCGATCAATACCGTAACGGCGCCGGGCGACTGCGTCCCTTGCTCGGGGGCGGTGGGAGGCACGCCCTGGCTTAATGGATTTAGGGCGCCAGCTTCCGCCCCGCCCCCGGGAACCATCGCCGCCAGCGGCATGACCGCGACGAGAAATGCGGCGGCCATGCCGGCGGCGCGCCACCGCGTCAGCCGGCCACGAGGGATGCCCGGCTCGAGAATCGCGAGCAGCCGGCCCTCGAAGTCGGAGCGCCGCGCCATGGCCAGTGCCGCGCTCGGCAC
>JBBDXZ010000147.1:11654-12828 GCA_040902075.1 Gemmatimonadaceae bacterium | reverse complement strand
CTTTCCCATCCTTGTCCACCACCTTGAGCTGGCCGTTCGTCAGCGCGATGAGCGCGCGGCCGTGATCGTGCCGGTGGTGGCCGGGTTCGTCCCTGCCGAAATCCAGGGCGGGCTGAGCGGAGCGCAAACGCTGCGTGGTCTTCGCCCACGCTCCGCGGATCGCCTGGCACGGTTTCCCCTTGCTGGTCGTCGCAAACTCGTGGTAGAACTCGTTCAGTGCCATGCTGTGAGCCTGCCCAACATGGCGTCTCGGATTGCCGGCCTGGAACTGTGCGACCGCGGCGGAGTCCTGAGCGGTTCTGGCGCGCGCTCCGGCCGCGTATTGCACCTGCTGCACGTTGGCTACGCGCGTGAACGGCGAGGCCGATCGCATGCCGCCACAAACATCGTGAAGGTTGCTGCCACGGCGGGGAGCCGGGCGATGGTCAACGACAGGAAGCGGTGCGGCACGATGTCCTCCGACGAGAAGGGTGGCACGTGGAGAGCTCGATGCTGCTGCAAGGCGTCATCCGCCGCGTCATCGGCGCACCTGGTTCCGTCATTCCAGTCGCTGTGCGTCCCTAGTGGGGGTGGCTACGCTGAGAAAGCCGTCGCCGTTGCGGAGGGGCCCGCCTAGCCTGCCAGGGCGAGCAGCATTCTAGACGCGCTGTTAGCGCAGGTCAAGTACTGCCTTCTTATGCTTTCTTAAGATTCCATGCTGCGCCTGATGCTATCGCGGCGTGCGGCGCGACGATACGGCTCATGCCCTGCTCATGTCCTGCGAAGCGGAGGACCGCAAGGGTATTCTCGCTCAGGCCTCCCGGAGCAGACTTCCTTGCTCGTGAACCTCTGCCGCGCACCGCCGCCAGGCACCGCCCCTTGTACGGCTCGTACGACAGCGAAGTCGGAGGGGGCGAGCGCGTGCGCGATGTCGTGGGAGATCGCGGTTGTGGAGGTGCCGTTGAGGAGGGGCCACGTGACACTGACCATTCCAGAGCAGCAACAAGACTCAACAGGGTCACGGCCGGGCAACGAAGCGTTTCGGTGCACCTGTATCTCAAACAGGCGTTTGCCGCATTCGGCCTTTCGTCTTAGCGCTTCCTAAGAATTGCCCCTCCTTTGCGGCACTGGTGTTTCGATAGCACTATAGGACATCCTCCATGGGGGGGCGCGGGCGGCGGGGGGGGGGGGGGGG
>JBBDXZ010000147.1:1271-11644 GCA_040902075.1 Gemmatimonadaceae bacterium | reverse complement strand
GACATCCTCCATGGGCCCCCCCGGGCCGCGCGTAGGCCTTTCGGCCTCCAGCTTCACCCCCCGCATCCATCCCACGAACAGAGGAGAAAGCATGACCGTGCCTTCGGAGATGACGCGCCCGATGCCCGTCGAGGAGACCGTGTTCGGCCTCGAGGTGGACCGCAAACCATCGGTCATCGGCCTGCTGCGACTGGCATCGCACCTGCTGGCCGGCTCCACGCTCGCGGCGTACGCCGGCTGGACCGCGGCCAAGCTGCTGACTCACGTGCCGGAGTTCCTCGCTCTCGAGCGCGCGGCGTTCGGAGCGATTCTATCGGCGATCGCCCCCGCCACGGCGGCGGCGGTGCCCGCGCTGACCGTCGCGGCGGCGGTCGGCTACATCTTGGTGAGCATCGCCTCCGCGATCGTGGTGCACTACGTCCTTCCGGTGTGGCACAAGAAGATCAAGCGGCAGCAGCGCTGGCTGCGCGTGCAGCGCTGGGGGGTGAGTCCGTGGGGTGACGTCGCCCTGTTCTTCGCGTGGGTGTGCCAGTGGGTGGAAGTCATCTTCTTCACGCTCGTGTGGGTGACCACTGCGGTCGTGATCTTCATCAACCTGATGGTCCTGCTGAATCCATAAAATGCCAAACGGACGGTGTGACACGGCGCGCCGGGAGTACGACACCGCGGTATATGAGAAGCAGGTGGACGTCGACAAACGGATCAGGCAGGCGTCCCTCATGCGCGACATGGCGGTGGCGGGGATGGTGACCGCCCCGTCCGCGGCCGGCGCGTCGTTGCTCTCCGGGAGCTTCGCGATCGCGTTCCTCGGCGTGGGGATGGGAGCGTTCGGCGCATTGAAGTTTTACGACGCGTACAAGAAGGCACAGAAGGAGCTGGACGACGCACGGAGCCGCTGCCAGCAGCTGGTGCAGGACGCGCGCGACGCGTTCGACAGGATGTTGGCCCACTGCAACGCCGAGCAGTTCCCGCCCGATGAGCGTGATCGGCTGCGGGCGGAGGTGCTGGGGCTGACGTGCGGATGACCGTTTCGGCATTGGGGGAAACTCACCAGACATGAACCGGGAGAACACACCATGGCAACGCTGATCGATGAAGCGCAGGCGCTAATTGCCGATGCACGCAGGCGCGAGAAGTGTCTCGACTCGCCATCCGCGTTTCCTGCCACGGCGAGAACACCATACTTAGCATCACTCGCGAGGTCGGTCAGCCAACGTTCACCTGAACGCGCGATGCAGTTGCGCAGTCCATCGCCCGCGAATACAACAACATCCGGCGAGACGTCTCGAACAGCCTTAACTAGAAGTGACGGATCGTGGTCGTGAAGATCCGACACGGCCAGTAACGAGAGAACCGAGCCAGGGACATCCATGGGTAATGCCATGGGTTCTATGGTAGCGACAGCGACGCGGTCGCCGCCACAACTCGCTTCACTGGCGTGCGGAGGCCATCGGCTTGATCCCATGTGAAACTCGGCCTCACCGCTCTCTCGCTGTCGATTCACGCTGTCGATTAGGGCCGTTGAAGGACCTCCCACCAATCGAAAATCGCCGGCAGCGTCCCAATCATAGGAAAAGACATAGGAGTCGTTCGCTGACGTCTCCCCTTGGCCTCCGTCACGGCACGACGCTCACCGCCTTGACACTGTCCGGTTTGAGATCCTCGAGGGTCTTGAGCACGTCGCGCCACGCGAACCTTTTTCCGCTCCCGCGCACGTAGTAGTCCATCCACGCCATCTCCGCCGTCGCCTTCACGAGCTGGTTGCGCGGGTCGGGAATCCCATGCGTCTCGCCCGGATATACGAATAGCTCCGTCGGCACCCCCAGGCGCTTGAGCGCCATGTGCAGCTCCTCGCTTTGCGGGCTCGGCACGCGCGGATCGCCCTTCACGACGTGAATCATCGTCGGCGTCTTCGCGTTCTTGATGTACTTGAGCGGTGATTGGTTCCAGTACGCGTCGAAGTCGTCGTATGGCAGCTTGTCGCCGAGGTAGTGCTGCCGATTGCGTTGAACATCGGACTGTGCATACATGGAAATCCAATTCGACGTCCCCGCACCCGAGCTGATCGCCTTGAAACGGTTGGTGTGGGTCAGGATCCAGTTGGACCAATGGCCACCCGCGCTCCAGCCGAACACGCCCATCTTCGTGCTGTCCACGATCCCCTGAGCGATCAGGTGATCGACGCCGGTCATGATGTCCTCGTAGCCCTTCTGAAAATAGTTGCCGACGATGGCGGTCTTGTGCGCCTCGCCGTAGTTGGTCGAGCCGCGATAGTTCGGCCGCAGCACGGCGTAGCCGGCGCCGGAGTACACCTGCGCGCTGTTGTTGAAGCCCAGCACGTCCGCGGACGCCGGGCCGCCGTGGATGATGACGACGAGCGGATAGCGCCTGCCGGGGACATAGCCATGCGGCTTCGTGAAAACGCCGCCGACCATCTTGCCGTCCGCGGACCGCCACGTGATCTCCTCTTCGTCGCCGAGCGCGAACGAGCGCACCAGCGGGTTGGCGTCCGTCAGCTGCTTCCACGCGCCGCGAACGGGGACCTGCTCGAGCGAGGCGACGCTGTAGATCGTGGACGGCGTCTTCGGATCCGAGTACGTGACGAGGATGCGCTTCGTGTCCGGATCCTGGCTCACATTGACGGACGCGCGCTCGTTCGTGACTTGCCGGATCGTGTTGCGCTCGACGTCGAGCGCCATGAGCTGGTTAGTCGCTTTGACACCCTCGCCAAAATAAATCGTCTTCCCATCGCGCGACCAGAAGTCGATTGTCACATCGCCGTCGAAGCTCTGGCCCAGCTTGCGCCATTGGCCGCCGCGATCGTCGACCCGACGAATGTAGACCCGACGATTTCTCATGTTATACCGCGTCATGTCGTCGGACGCCGAGAAGGCAATCCAGCGGCTGTCGGGCGAGAAGCTCAGGAGGCTTTCGCCGATCTCGCTGTTGTTCGTGAGGCGCTCGATCTGCCCGGTCATTGTGTCCAGCAGGTATTGATCGGCGTTGATCCCCTGCTCGGTAATGTTGCGATGATAGCGGTCCGCACTCGTGCCCGTGAAGCCGACCCACCTGCCGTCGTCTGAGATCGAGAAGTTGCCGACGACGATCGACGTGTCGCGCGTCAGGCGCTGCGCGCGCCTCGTATCGAAGTCGAGCGCCCAGAGACTCGAGCGGGGCGTCTCCATGTTGCGCACGGCGACGTTGAACTTCTTCTCCATGCGGAGCTTCTCGTCCTTGTCGATCGTGTCGGCGGTGACGAAGTAGATCCGCCTGCCATCGGGGGACCAACGCCAGAGGCCCACGCCCGTGGGCTGCTTCGTCAGTTGCACCGCCTTCGCCGAATCGATCCCGGCCACGGGCAGCGCGTAGAGCTGTTCTTCGTCAGCCTTGCCGCTGCGATAGACGAGCCACGTGCCCTCTCTATCGAATGCAAAGGTGGAGACGCCCTCCTTCGCGTCGGTGATGCGGCGCGCCTCGCCGCCGTCGGTCCGCATCAGGAAGAGTTGGTTCTGCCCCGACGCACTGGTGGGCGCTTCACGGTTCGACGCGAAGATGAAAAACGAGCCGTCGCGCGACCAGCGCGGCTGCGTCTCGTTCTTCTCTTTCGTGTACGTCAGCTGCCTGGTGGACGGCACACCGGCCGCCGTGGATACGACGTAGATGTCCGTCTGCCGCTTTGCCTCTTTCCAATCGGCCGTCGAGATCGTGTAGAGCACCCATTGCCCATCCGGGCTGGTCGTCGCCGCGCCCGCCTGACGCATCTGCTGCACGTCCAGGAACTCCATGGGACGTTTCGCCGGTTGCGGTCCCTGCGCGGGCGTTTGCGCAGCGGGCATGGCGAGCATGGGGAGCATGAGTGCGACAACGACTACACGGGGATCGGGCTTGGATGTCAACATGGGAACCTGAAGGTCGTGGGTGTTAGCGATTTTACAAAAGCAAGTCTCCTTTCAGAAGGGGGGTGCGGAATTCCGGTACGGCACAACAGCCGAGACGGTGTTATGCTCGGCGTATGGCAGAAGCCGGTACAATGACGCTGCCGCAGCACCAGCGGATCGTCGACGCGATCCTCGGGCACAGCAGGCCCGAGCTGATCTTTCTGTTCGGAAGCCGCGCTCGCGGTGACGCGCGTGAGGACAGCGACTACGACATCCTGCTCGTCCTGCCGGATGGCGCAGACGCGGAACGCGAGCGGCGTGGCGTCTGGGATGCCCTGCGGGCGATGAACGTGTCCGCTGACGTCCTGGTCAGCGGCGTGTCTGATTACCAGCGCTGGCAACATGACGCAGGCTTCCTGGATTGGCTCGTCGCCCGCGAAGGGCTCTTGTTGTTCACCTCGGGCAAGGTGCCTCGGCTCTCACCACGTCCTCAGCGCGTGCGCGAGGAACCGCGTGAAGGGCTGCTGATGTGGATCCGGCGCGCCGAGGAAGACTACGAATGGCGGCGCGTTCGATGGCAGGCGCTGATCCCGAGCTGGGCGGCATCTGCTTTCATTCTCACGCTTGCATCGAGAAGCTGCTCAAGGCGATGATCGTGAACCGCGGCGTCCATCCGCCACACACGCACGAGCTACCGAAGCTCCTTGCGGCTCAGCCACAAGACACTCGCGAGGATGCCTTGATCGTCGGTGCATGCGCGAAGCTTCAGAGCTTATATCCCAGCTCCCGCTATCCGGAACTGCCGATGCCGACGCTCGACGAGGCTCGTATCGCGTTCGAGTCGGCGCAACTCGTGTGCGATCGACTGCTCCCACTGGTCACGAGCTAGGACGGCAACCGTGCGCGCCTCCACGCTAAAACCTTGCAGGGTGCGATCCTTGCAGCCCAGCGGACACATGCGGCGACAGATGCCTCGCGTCCAGCCGCTCTCTACAACGGGACACTTCACACATGGAAACTTCGCAAAGCAATCCGAGTGGCCAGGACACCGACAATCGCGTTGATCTCGAGCGCCGGCCGAGTCTCGCGGGTGTCGCCGTACGCGAGGACGACATCGAGCCGGAGAAAGGGATACGAGCCATCGCCATCCTGTTCCGCGGCATGGCGATCCTGCTCTTGGTCCTCATGGTCCTGCAGGTCTTCTTCGCGGTCACCAGCACGGTTCCGCTTTCGGTGGGTGTGGTCTTCGCCGAGGCGGTTCGACTGATCATCTTCGCCGGCTTGCTGTGGGGCGGCGGCAATCTCGCGGTCCTTCTGATCAAGTCGCACCACGACCTCCGCGCGACGCGCATCCTCAACGCGCGACTGGTCCACCTCGTGCGGCAGATCGGCGAGTCCAGCGGATACCTGAAGCCGGGCACCGGCTCTCGCGCGGACCGTGAGACCTAGCAGCGCCCGGCACTCCCGGCGTGCCACACGGCTCGCCGGGATCGCTGTGTTCATTGTCTGTCTGCAGGCGCTTACGAGCGCCGCGGGCCCGGGGACCGTTGTCGAAGCATTTCTCCAGGCGGTCGGGAGTCCGTTTGCGGGCAAGACATTCTGGGTCGACCCCAACTCCGAGGCGAAGCGACAGGCCGAGACGCTGCGCCGGTCGCGTCCCCAGGACGCCGCACTCATCATGCACATCGCCAATCAGCCGGTCGCGAAATGGCTCGGCGATTGGGCGCGCGACATCTCGAGAGAAGTGGACAACGCGGTCTCCACGATGACACGCTCGGGCGCGCTGCCCGTGTTCGTCGCGTACAACATCCCGGGTCGCGACTGCGGTCTGTACTCCGCCGGCGGGGCCAGGGGAAGCGACGCCTATCGCAAATGGATTCGCGACTTCGCCACGGGGCTGCGCGGACGGCAGGTGATCGTGATCCTCGAGCCCGACGCGCTCGCCGGGATGGATTGTCTCACCGCGGCGGGACAGGCCGATCGCGTCGCCCTGATCAAGTACGCCGTGCAGACGCTCAAGAGCGCCCGCGCGTCGGTATACATCGACGCGGGTAACGCGAAATGGAAGTCGCCCGAGGCGATGGCGGCTCGGCTGAAGCAAGTGGACATCGCGAGCGCCGACGGATTCTCGCTCAACGTCTCGAACTACATCGCGAACGCGCCGAGCATCGCCTACGGTGAAAAGCTCTCGCGTCTGGTCGGTGGAAAGCATTTTCTCATCGACACCAGCCGCAACGGGCTTGGCGCCGAGACCGATTGGTGCAATCCGCGAGGGCAAGCGTTGGGCGTGGTCCCGACCGCCAACACGGGACACCCGTTGGTTGACGCGTTTCTTTGGGTCAAGGTGCCCGGCGAATCCGACGGCACCTGCGCCGGCGGCCCGCGCGCGGGGTCGTGGTGGACCGAGATCGCGCTCGAGTTGAGTCGTGCGGCGTCGACGCTGAGCCGAACCGTCTCGCGCTAGCCTACCTCATCTTGAACATCAGTCCCATGTTGAGAGCCGCCGCTCCGGCTCCAAGATCTGCATAGAGCGCGGTTTTCGGATTCAGAAAATACCTCGCTCCCGCTCGGCCGATGAGGTAGATGGCGCTGTTGCCACACGCCGCGACGCCAGTGCCCGAGTAGTTGCAGCTGACGATGGAAAGGCCGAGGCCAAGACCGAGAAAGGGATCGATCTTCTTGTCCTGAAGCTTGAAATGGTAGTTGGCAGTGACGCCGATCGGGATATACGCCCAGCGATATCCTGCCCCCGACCACGTGTAGTAGTCCAACCCGGCCTGAACGCCGAGGTTTCCTCCGCCGTGCTCGGGCAAAGGCTTGAAGATCTTCTCGAAGCGGCCGCCGAACGCGATCCCCGCGGAACCGATGCCACCGAGTCCGAGCGTCGGACCGATATCCGTATGGCCGACCGGAATTTGCGCGCCCGCGTGCCCAGCGAGTCCGATCGCGCAGCTGATCGCCATCACACCACAGAGCAGCTTCCGCATCTTCTTTGTACCTCTTATTGAGTGAGACGTCGCCCTGCACATGTACGGCGTAAGACTGTGTAAAGAACGATTGGCAACGCGCGATCAGTATCGGGTGGCCGTGCGCCAATATACGGCTTGACGCGGCCGGTTCACCGGCCATCGTTAGCGCATGCGAACTCATTCCCTCCTCCGCCTCACGGCGGGAAGTGCAATTGTCTTCGTCGCCGGCCTGCTCGCGTCACCGGGTGCCGACGCGCAACAGCGTCCCGCCGCACCGGCTCGTGTCACCAGGCCTGACACATCGCCAAACGACCCGCGGCCCGCCCCCGCGCGGCGCGAGGGCGAAGGGCCATTCACCCGGCTGATCATCCGAGGTGTCACCGTGATCGACGGCACGGGCGCTCCGCCCCGCGGCCCCATGGACGTCGTGATCGAAGGCAACCAGATCACCCAGGTGTCGGGCGTCGGCTATCCCGGCGTTCCCATCGATTCGCAGGGGCGGCCCCGAGGCGCGGCCGGCGCGGCCGGCGCGAAGGAGATCAATGGCGAGGGGATGTACGTGCTGCCCGGCATCGTCGACCTGCACGTTCATCAGGGTACCAAGCAAAAAGCGCCCGACTCGGAGTACTACAACAAGCTCTGGCTCGCGCACGGCATCACGACGGTCCGCGGCGTTCCATTCGCCAGCTTCGACTATTCAGTGAAGGAAAAGGCAAGGAGCGCGAAGAACGAGATCACCGCGCCCCGCTACGTCGTTTGCCTGCGGCCGGGTGCGGGCTGGGGGCAAGGTCAGATCCGCACCGCCGACCAGGCACGTGCCTGGGTGAGATGGATCGCGCAAAACGGCGCGGACTGTCTCAAGGTCGGCGCCGAGCGTCCACCGATCATGGCCGCGCTCATGGACGAAGCGAAGAAGCTCGGCTTGGGCACGACGGCCCACCTCGCGCAGCTCGGTGTCGCGCAAATGAACGCCGACGAGGCCACGCGCCTCGGCCTGGGCGCCGTGACGCACTTCTATGGATTGTTCGAGAGCATGTACGACAGCAATTCGGTGCAGCCATGGCCCGCGAACATGAACTACAGCAACGAGCAGGATCGCTTCTCGCAGGTGGCGCGGCAGTGGAACCTGGTGACGCCGCGGGGCGAGAAATGGAAAGCGCTCCTCAAGAGCCTCAAGGAGCGCGACGTGACGCTCGACCCGACGATGGTCGCGTATCTCACGGGGCGGGACCTGATGCATTTCATGAATGCGTCGTGGCACGAGAAATACACGCTGCCGATGTTGTGGGACTACTACCAGGCGAGTCGCAGCAACCACGGGTCGTACTGGTACTACTGGACCACGGCGGACGAGGTCGCGTGGCGGAACTTCTATCGAGTATGGATGCAGTTCCTGAACGACTACAAGAACATGGGGGGCCGCGTGACCGCGAGCTCCGACGCGGGATTCATCTACAACACGCCGGGGTTCTCCACGATTCAGGAGATGGAGCTGTTGCAGGAAGCGGGCTTCCATCCGCTCGAGGCGATTCGAGCCGCGACCTATCATGCGGCTGAGGAGATCGCGCGACCGAAGGGCAAGGAGATCGAGTTCGGCGCCGTTCGTGCCGGCATGCTCGCGGACCTGATGATCGTCGAGTACAACCCCGTCGAGAATCTCAAGGTGCTCTACGGCACGGGCGCCCTCAAGCTGAACGACGTGACGCGCAAGCCCGAGTACGTCGGAGGCGTTCGATGGACCATCAAGGACGGAATCGTGTACGACGCCAAGCAGTTGCTGGCCGACGTCGCGCGCATGGTCGAGGATCAACGCCGTACCAGATCAGCAGCAACGGACGCGCGTCCTGAGTAGGGACGCGCGCCGCTCGCAAGGCCGCCAACTTTATTTCTTGTGCGGCTTCTTCGGCTTCTTCGTCTTCTTGTCTTTCGACCTATCGAGCGACGGAGTCCAGAGCAGCGCGCGTCCACCACCCGCTGCGTAGTTGTAGCCGACGATCTGGCCCTCGTCGTTGACGTCCGTCGCTTCGCTGCCGAAGCCTCCGTTCGTGCCCAGATCCGTCATGACACCCTCGTGCCAGAGGAATGCGTGCACAGTTTCGCTTGAGACGTCCGCGGTCCCGACCACTTGCCCAAGATTGTTGATGGCACGCGCGTAGCTGCCGGCGCCGCCCAACGTGCCCAAATCGCTGATGGCGCCATTCTCCCAAAGAAAGGCGTGAAACGATCCATCAGCGGTCGTGCTAAAGCCGACCACCTGGCCGACGTCGTTCATCGCCGTGGCAACCGTCCAATTCCCTCCTAGCGTCCCGAGGTCGATCATGACGCCATTCTGCCACATGAACGCGTGGGACAAGCCCTCGGCAGTCGCGCTGCTCCCCACGACCTGATCCGAGTCGTTGATCAGATAGGCATCGCTCCACGAGCCTCCGAGCGTGCCAAGATCGATCATCACACCGTTCTGCCAGAGAAATGCGTGTTCGGGTCCCTCGGCAAACCCCCCCGTGTCGGTCTCGACGAGAGGGAGTGTGCTCTTCCCGACGATGTGACCCGAGGCGTTGATGGCCTGGGCGGTGCTGAAGCGTCCACCGAGGGAGCCAAGAGTGGTGATGGTGCCATTGTGCCAACGGACGGCACGCAACTCGCCCGCCAGAGTCCAGCTGTTGCCGACGACCTGGCCATCACTATTCACCGCGAGCGCGGCGCTCCCACTCCCACCGAGCGTTGCGAGCGGCGTCATCGTGCCGCCGTGCCACAGGAACGCGTCGGCATTCCCATCGACGACGCCACTGTCGGTCATTCTGCTCGTCGGTCCATAGCCCACTACGTGTCCTTGCTCGCTGAGCGCCACCGCCACGGCCCAGCTGCCGCCGAGCGTGCCGATGTCGGTCATGGCGCCGCTCTGCCAGAGAAAGGAGTGCGAGCCACTTTGTCCGATAATCTGGCTCGCATTGTTGACGCCGACCGCGTTGCTCCAGTCGGCGATCAGGGAACCGAGATCCGTCACCGTCAGGTTGGACGCCTGTGCGAATCGCGGAGGCGACGCGACGGGCCGGAGCTGGGTGGGTTCGAGAGAATCGCGGCACGCAACGAGCGCGATGGAGACGGCGAGCAGCACACTGACGCGTTTCATGGGAGCGCTCTCGGAGAGGGTGAACGCTCCCAAGGTGCGTGCGGCGCGTTCCGCTGTCGTTCCCTGTACGTTCCGGACTTGCCGCTCCGCGCCCGGCCTATTCCGCCCGGAGCGTCTCCATGGGATCCGCCCGGGTTGCCCGCCACGCCGGAACCAGGCAGGCCGCGGCTGCAACCACGAGTAGGAGCGCCGCCGTTCCAGCGAACACCCGCGGCTCCTGTGGCGAGATTTCGTACAGCGACGATCCCAGCAGGCGCGTGAAGGCGAGCGACGCGGCGATCCCCACGAGCAATCCGACGATGGGAAATGCCATCCCCTCGCGCAGGACGTGCCAGATCACCCGACCCGGGTCCGCCCCCAGCGCGATACGGATTCCGAACTCGCGCGTGCGGCTAG
>JBBDXZ010000147.1:0-1261 GCA_040902075.1 Gemmatimonadaceae bacterium | reverse complement strand
GAAGATGCCGCTGGCGGCCAGGAGAAGCGCGGCCACGCCAAAACCGCCGAAAATCATCGCGTCAAACCGGTGCCGCGCCCACGATCCGCTCACGATCTCGCTGAGCGGCTGCACGTCGCGCATCGCGAGCTCCGGGTCGACGGTGCCGATCGCCGTGCGGACATCAGACACCACCGACATCGGATTCCCCGTCGTGCGCACGAACACCATGCGCGACGCATACGTGAACTGGGCATAAGCGGTATAGAAGCTGGCGAAGTTGGGACGCTGGTCGAGTGGAGCGTATACGACGTCGGCGACGACTCCGACGATCTCCGCGCTCGAGTCCCGGCTGCTGAAGCTGCTGCCGCCTCCGAACCAGACGCGCTTTCCCAATGGATCTTCGTTGGGCCAGAAGCGACGCGCCGCCGTCTCGCTGATCACGGTCACGCGCGGCGCGCCCGCGACGTCCGTCGCGGTGAACACCCGGCCACGCCGGACAGGAATGCCAAGCGTGACGAAGTGATCTGGCGCTATATAGTGGCGCAGCACTGGTGGCGCTTCCGCGGGCCGAGGCGCTGGCCGGCCCTCTGTATAGAGGGTGCTGTTCGCGGTGCCGGCGAGCGGCGCGCCGCCGTCGACCGACGCCGAGCGCACGCCCGGCACGCGGGACACTGCCTCGAGGAGCCGCGACACGAACGCGGGCGCCGTGGCTGGAGGAACACGGGCCTCGGACGGGATTACCCAGAAGGTAAGCACGTTGGCGGGCTCGACGCCGATGCTCGCCTGGCGCATACGCTGGAAGCTGTCGATGAGCAGCCCGGCTGCGACCACGAGCAGCATCGCGAGCGCCGCCTCGATGCCGACAATGACGCCGCGGGCCGACGGCCGGCGCAGCGTGATCGCGCCGCCCGAGATGCCGCGTGAGCCGGCCTTGATCCCGGACGCGACGTCGATTCGGAACGCGCTCATCGCCGGCGCCAGCGCGACGAGCAACGCGGTCGCGAGGGCGAGGCCCGCGCTGAACGCCAACTCGGCGACGCCGAATGCCGGCGTGTCGAACGGCGCAACGCTACCGTAGAAATTGCGTGGCGCCCACACGTTGGTGGGCGGCGCGATGATCGCGCTGGCCCTCGCCGCGAGCGCAATTCCGATGGCACCGCCCAGCAGGGCGAGCAGCAGCCCCTCGCCCAGCAGATGCCTGAAGAGCCGGCTGCTACTGCTTCCCAGCGCGACGCGCACCGCCGACTCGCGTCGCTTGGACGCCGCGCGTCCGAGCAGC
>JBBDXZ010000146.1:0-12842 GCA_040902075.1 Gemmatimonadaceae bacterium | reverse complement strand
CCGAGGGATGTCGCGGCCACCAGGCCGATCGCGGTCCAGATCGCGGCTTCCACGGAGCAAGCGTATGCGATGGTGCCCGAGGCGCAC
This sequence comes from Gemmatimonadaceae bacterium, assembly GCA_040902075.1. Lineage (GTDB taxonomy): Bacteria > Gemmatimonadota > Gemmatimonadetes > Gemmatimonadales > Gemmatimonadaceae > DASPMP01. The sequence continues at coordinate 12,755 of JBBDXZ010000146.1, read as the reverse complement.
CGTGACGGCGATCACGTTGGTGCAACGCTGGGCCCAGGTGCGCCCCGAAGGCGTGTTCCACATCGTGGAACTGAGTTCCACATACTGGAACACGCGGTGCGCTGCAGCCGCCGGGTTGAGACCGAGACACGCGGTGGCGGCCGCGACGGTGCGAAAGTCGAATCCCGACGCGCGCGATTCGCTTGGCGTGTCGCCCTTCATCGCGACTCGCCCGCTGACCAACGCCGAGCTCATCGCCGCAAAGCTGAAGGCAACGATGTGGAGCACCATCGCGGCGTGGCTGCTCGTCCTCACTGTTGTTCCGATCGCGCTCCTATGGTCGGACACCTGGCCGGTGGTTTCCGAACGGGCGCGTCGTTTTACCGAAGCCGTGGGGACGCCGCGCGCGGTCGTCTTCTTGCTGTTGGTCCTCGCGGGATTTATCGCGACCACCTGGAAACAGCTCGTGCAGACACTCTGGGTCGGTCTCACCGGCCGAGAATGGGTGATCAACACGAGCATCGTCGTGGCCCTGTCCGTCCTCTGCGCCGTGGGTCCGGCGCTGGTCTGGATCGCCGAGAACAAGCGCGTGCAGGTCGCGCTGTGGGACAGGGCGCCGCTGATCTTCGCCGTGCTGGTCTGCATCAAGATGCCCGCCGCTGTCTGGGTCGTCACGCGTCTGCATCGCGGCTGTGTGCTTCGCGACCGCACGCTTGTCGTTGGTGCTGCGCTTTGGGTCGCCGGCGTCCTGGGCCTCTACGGCGTGTTCGTGTGGTTCATGGACTCGCCGCTCTTCCCGCGCTACGTCCTCGCGCTCGTCGCGATACTGGCAATCCCACTCGCGCGACTATCGGCGGCGCCACTGGCGCTGGCGTGGAATCGGCATCGATGACCGCGAGGGCCAATGAAGGACGGCGAGTGCGAAGCAGGGGGATCGTGCTCGCCACCGTGCTGCTCCTCCTCAGTCTGCCCGTGGTGTTGCTCCTCGTCGAGGCAGTGACTCATCACGTCCGGAACCGGGGCAACGGCTCCATCGTGTCGTCGGGGCAGAAGCGGGAATACGTGCTCCATGTCCCGAAGAGCTACGATCCGGCCAAGCTGACGCCGCTCGTCATCAGCATGCACGGCGCCGGGCTGTGGGGGGCCGCGCAGAAAGAGATCAGTCAGTGGAACCGAGTGGCCGATGAGCACGGGCTCATCGTGGTTTACCCGTCGGGCGCAAGCGGTCGAGGCGTGAGAGTTTGGCGCGCGGCGACCGGGTCCGGCAACATGAGGGACGTCCGCTTCATCTCGGACCTGATCGACACGTTGCGAGCGGCCTACAACATCGACTCGACGAGGGTCTATGCTGACGGGCTATCCAATGGCGGAGGGATGGCGTTCGTGCTCTCGTGCACGCTGTCGGACAGGATCGCGGCGGTCGGGCTGGTGGCGTCTGCTCAATTGCTCCCGTGGGACTCGTGTAAGGACCCACGACCGGTGCCGATGATCGCATTTCACGGGACAGCCGATCGGTACACTCCTTACAACGGCGGTATGACGTGGATAGCCCCGCGACGGTTTCCGAGCATCCCGACCTGGACGGCGAATTGGGCGCGGAGAAACCGGTGCGCGCCGAACCCCATCGATTCCGCGGTGGCGCCGGATGTCATCCGTCGCGCATACACGAATTGCGCCGACGACGCCGCCGTGGTGCTCTACACCGTTCTGGGGGGAGGCCACACCTGGCCAGGCGGCGGGCCGCTACCCGAATGGTTCGTCGGAAGCACGACCAACAGCATCGACGCCTCGCGCCAGATGTGGGAGTTCTTTCGAGAACATCGGCTTCCGGATTAGGAGCGAGGCGTCGCACGCCGCGCCATCCGGGTGGCACAGAGACGATTGTGCGCGCCCGGGCTGATCAGCATCATTGGTCGGCCCTCCCGTACGGAGTTTCTCATGCGCGCTAGTCTCACGATCGCCTCCCTCCTGATTCTTTCCTCGTCCGCGTTCGCTCAGCGGCCAGCAGCTGGGACACCGACACGCACAATCGAAGAACGAACCGCCTCGATGCGAAAGCTCGACGGCTTCTTCCCGCTCTATTGGGACTCGGCCGGCGGACAGCTGTTCTTGGAGATCCCGCGCTTCAACACCGAAGTACTCCACGTCGCGGGACTCGGCGCCGGGCTCGGCTCCAACGACATCGGGCTCGATCGCGGCCAGCTCCAGGGCTCGCGCATCGTGCGCTTCGAGCGGGTAGGACCCAAGGTCATCATGGTCCAGCCCAACTACGACTTCCGGTCCTCCAGCAGCAATCCCGCCGAGGTGCGCGCAGTGCGCGACGCATTCGCTCGCTCGGTGCTCTGGGGATTCACGGTCGCCGCCGAGAGCGACGGCGGACGGCGTGTCCTGGTGGACATGAGCGACTTCCTGCTCCGCGACGCGACGAACATGGCGGCGCGCATGCGCCCGGGATCGTACCGGCTCGACCTGACCCGCAGCACGATCCACATGCCGATGACGATGAACTTTCCGAAGAACACCGAGATGGAAGTCGAGCTCACGTACATCGCACAACCAGGTGCAGGGGGAGGGGGAGGGGGCGGCTTCGGCGGGCAGGGAGGCCAATTCTTCGAGGGCGTCAACAGTGTCGCGGCGACGGGCGAGGCTGCGTCGCTCCGGCTGCATCACTCGTTCGTTGAGCTGCCTGATTCCAACTACACACCGCGCGCATTCGATTCGCGCGCTGGATACGGCGGCTTCGTTTACGAGGACTACTCCGCGCCCCTCGAGCAGCCGCAGACCAAGCGCTTCATCCGGCGTCACCGGCTCGAGAAGCGCGATCCACGCGCCGCGGTCAGTGACCCGGTGAAGCCGATCGTTTACTACCTCGACGCCGGTGTGCCCGAGCCAGTCCGTTCTGCGCTGCTCGACGGCGCGCGCTGGTGGAACCAGGCATTCGAGGCGGCCGGGTATCGCAACGCCTTTCGTGTAGAGCTTCTGCCAGAGGGAGTTAGCTCACTCGACATCAGGTACAACGTGATCAACTGGGTGCACCGCTCGACGCGCGGCTGGTCGAGCGGAGCGTCCGTCACCGACCCCCGCACCGGCGAGATCATCAAGGCTGTAGTCACGCTTGGCTCGCTGCGCTCGCGCCAGGACTGGCTCATCGCCGAGGGGCTGCTGCAACCATATAGAAGTGGCGACGAACAGACGCCGCAGATCCGCGACTGGGTGCTCCAGCGCCTGCGGCAGCTGTCGGCACACGAGGTAGGCCACACGCTCGGACTTGGCCACAACTATTACGACAGTCAGGCCGAGGGCGGACGGATCAGCGTCCTCGACTACCCGCATCCGCTCGTGACGCTCAAGTCCGACGGGATGCTCGACTACTCGCAGGTGTACGACGACGGCATCGGTGAGTGGGACAAGGTCGCGATCTCGTACGGCTACCAGGATTTCCCGGACGGGGCGAACGAGTCGCAGGCGCTCAAGGCGATCCTCGATCGAGCATGGGCGCGTGACATCCGCTACATGAGCAATCAGGACCTGGGCGCGAACCCGCGCGTGGATCAGTGGTCCAACGGCACCGATCCGGCGGCCGAGCTGCGTCGGATGATGGATGTGCGCCGCGTGGCGCTCTCGCGCTTCGGCGAGAACGCGATCAAGCGCGGGATGGCGATGGCGCAGATCGAGGAAGCGCTCGTGCCGCTGTACCTGCACCATCGATATCAAGTGGACGCGGCCGCGAACGCGCTGGGCGGGATGCACTACATCTATGCGTTTCGTGGGGACGGACGCGAGCCCGTGCGCGCCGTGCCGGCTGCGGAACAGCGAGCTGCACTCGGCGCACTGATGGCGGCAATAGCGCCCAGCGCGCTGGCGCTGCCAGAGCCGCTGCTCAAGAAGATCCCGCCGCGTCCGTCGGGATACGGCAGGTCGCGCGAGCTGTTCCCACGCTATACCGGCCCGATGTTCGACGCCATCACGCCGTCGGTCGTGGGGGCGCAGCACGTCGTCGGCACGGTTTTGACGTCAGCCCGCGGGGCGCGTCTCGTGGAGCAGAAGGCGCTCGATCCGTCGCTGCCGGGGCTCGAGGACGTGGTGGACGCGATCATCGCGGCGAGCTTCGGCGCGCAGGCGCGGACGCCGTACGAGGCGGAGGTCAAGCGCGCCGTGGAACGCGTGGTCATCGACGAGCTGATCGACCTTGCGGGCTCGGCGCCGATGTCGCAGGTGCGCGCGGTCGCAACGTACAAACTCGCGAGGCAGGGCGCGGAATTGGGGCGCGTGTCAGCCGCGACGACAAATGGCAACGCCGCGGCGCTGGCAGATGCGTCGCATGCGTTGTTACTGGCGAGCGACATCAAACGGTTCCTCGAGCGTCCGGCCACGGCGGTGGCGGTTCGCATGCCGCCAGCTACGACGCCGCCGGGGGCGCCGATCGGTGAGCCCGCGATGGAGTGGCTGAGCAGGGTGAGTCCAGAATGCTGGTGGGATTGGCGTGACTGAGCCGAGACCTAGTGTGAGCCTGCTCAAGCGAGACGCGGACCCTCTCGATGCCACGCCGTATTCTCCTGGTACTTGTGCGCGACCATTATAGAGCATGAACGACGATACGCGCGATGGTGAGAGCCTCAGCCGGCGCGATTTCGGCAAACTACTCGGTGCCGCGGCAGTCGCGGGTGCCTTACCCGACGCGTCGCGCGCCATGCCCACACCCGCGTCGCCGGTCGAGGAGACCACAATGACACGAGCCGTTGAGGCCGATGAGCTGTGCGACCTGACCGCCATCGAGCTCGCGGCGCGCATCCGTCGCAAGCAGGTGTCGGCGCGCGAGGTCATGGCCGCGCATCTGGCGCGCATCGAGCGGGTGAATCCGAAGATCAATGCGATCGTCACGCTCGTAGCGGAACGTGCGATGGCCGACGCGAACAAGGCGGATGAGTGGCAAGCAAGCGGCGGCGCGCTCGGCGTATTGCACGGGCTACCGGTGGCGCACAAGGACCTCGTGAATACCGCCGGTATCCGCACGACGTTCGGCTCGCCGATGTACCGCGACAACGTGCCCACGACTGATGCGTTGATCGTGAAGCGCATTCGTGCCGCCGGAGCGGTGACGCTCGGCAAGACCAATACGCCGGAGTTCGGCGCGGGCTCCAACACTTTCAACCCTGTTTTCGGCGCGACGGTAAACCCGTACAACGAGAAGAAGACTGTGGGCGGCAGCAGCGGCGGTGCGGCCGCGGCGCTGCGGTGCGGCATGATTCCGATCGCTGACGGCAGCGACACCGGCGGCTCGCTGCGCAATCCGGCGGCGTTCACCAACGTCGTGGGATTCCGGCCGTCGCCGGGGCGCGTGCCCGACGACGACGGGTCGTGGTCACCGCTTTCTACTGCCGGGCCCATGGCGCGGACCGTCGCCGACGTGGCGCTGTTCCTGAGCGCGATCGCGGGACACCACCAGCCGGATCCCATATCTATAGATGCGGACCCAGCCACGTTTCGCCGTCCGCTCGGCCGTGACTTCAGGGGGACGCGTGTGGCGTGGTGCAAGGACGCGGGTGGATTGCCGTTCGAACCGGAGATTCTCCGCGTGGTCAACGCCAACCGGCAGGCGTTCGTCGACCTCGGCTGCGTCGTAGAGGAAGGGGAGCCGGACTTCTCGGACGTGGACGAAGCCTTTCCGATCCTGCGCCACCTGTCCTACCACGCGCGGTACGCCGCGTTGGCACGCGCGAATCCCGCGCAGTTCAAGGACACGATCAAGTGGGAGATCGCCGAAGCGGAGCGGAACACAGGTGCCGATGTCGCGCGTGCGTCGGCTCGGCAGGCGCGGATGTACAGCGACGTGTCCCGCTTCTTCGAGCGGTTCGAGTATTTCGTGCTGCCGGTGACGCAGGTGGAGCCGTTCGACGTCACCACTGAGTACCCGATGAGCGTCGCGGGAAAGGCGATGCCGACCTACATCGACTGGATGCGCTCGTGCTGGTACGTGACGTTCATGGCGTGTCCGGCGATCTCGGTACCAGCAGGATTTACCGCCAGCGGATTGCCCGTTGGGCTCCAGATCGTGGGGCGACACCGCGGGGACTGGAGCGTGCTTCAAATGGCGCATGCCTTCGAACAGGCGACGCGGCACGGCGCGCGACGGCCGAGCCTCTAAGCAGAACCGACACTCAATCATGTCATGTCACTCAGTGCAATGAACCAGCAGCTCTTGATCGCACCGCTGATGCTGTCGCTGGTGCTCGTCAGTCGCACGGAAGCCCAGACACGGCATTGGATCCTGGTCGGAAAGACCGCAGACACGACGTATTACCTCGATTCGACGAGCGTCGCCTCACGCGACCGCATGATCGAAGTCTGGACGAAATCGGAGTTCTCGCGGACTATCGTTGAGCGGTACGGGAACCTATGACAGCACCCGGTCGGGACTACGCGTAGTGATTTCGGGCCTCCTATCAATCAGCCAGAGAGGATCGATGCGTATCTCACTCGTAACTTTTGCCGCACTCGCTCTTGTCGGAACCGGATGCCGCACTGCCCGGTCGCCGGCAATCGACGAACATTCAGGTCACGACGCGGCAACGTCAGCCGCGACGGTGAATGCGGCGCAACAGACGCGCGGCATCCCCGCCTCCGGCGCCACCGCCGCGGAGCGTCTCTCCAAATCGCCTCGCCACGCCGAGTGGGTGGCGATCAGGGTCGGCGCCACGGACAGCGTGATGGCGTGGGTCGTTTATCCGGAACGACGCGACAAGGCGCCCGTCGTCATCGCCATCCACGAGAACACGGGTCTCAACAGCTGGACTCGCGGCGTCGCCGACCAGCTTGCGGCCGACGGCTTCATCGGCATCGCGCCTGATCTGACCACGATGTTCCGCACCGGCGATCTCAAGGCCGATCCGGCGCCCGACGCGGGTCGCGCGGCGATCGGTCAGGTCACACCGGAGATGGGAAACCGCATCATCGACGCCGTCGCCAGGTACGGCATGTCGCTGCCGGCCGCGCAGCCGAAGTACGGCATCGTCGGCTTCTGCTGGGGCGGCGCGCGTTCCTTCCTCCACGCGACGCATTCTCCCGGCCTCGGCGCGTCCGTCGTCTACTACGGCTCACCGCCGACCGCGGACCAGATGGCGGCGATCAAGGCACCGGTGCTCGGTCTGTACGGGGGCAGCGACGCGCGCATCAATGCCACAATCCCCGCGACGGATTCGACGATGAAGCGCCTCGGCAAGCCGTACGAATACCACATCTTCGAGGGCGCAGGTCACGGGTTTCTCCGCGGCCAGGACAACAATCCCGCGAACGCCGCCGCCGCGGCGCAGGCGTGGCCGAAGACGGTCGCGTTCTTCGAGGCAAAGCTCGGAGGCTGATGAACGCTTTCGGCGGTCGGTGGATGGACGGTGTCGCCGCGGACCTCAGGTACGCCTTCCGTTACTTCGCGCGAACACCGCTCGCCGCGATCACCATCGTGCTGACGCTGGGACTCGGGATCGGCTGTCGTACCCGGAGCGGTCGGCATACGCCGGCCTGACCGGCACCTTCGCATCGGTGGCCGGCTGGACTACCTCTGGAGTGGTCGTCGACCCCGGGCACGGCTGTCCCCGCTGTACAAGATCGGGACGCTGGCAGGGGCTCACCGCCAAAGGAGAGAGTCGCGTCTGCAGATATTCGGAGTGGGAACCGGCGTCGGGATGTTCGTGCTCCGTGCGCGCAAGCATTGCGAACGGCCTTGCTCAATCGCACCAGTGAATCGTTGTGTCGCGCCTCTGCCTCGTCCTCGACGCCGTCATAGAACTGGACGAATAGCACTTGCGTCGACAATTGATGAACGCGCCGGGCCACAATGCCCTTCTCCTGCGCCTCCAAAGCCATTGTGACACCGGTGTAGCTGCAGAGAAATGCCACAAGGGGGTCGAAGAACCGCTCGCGTCCTCTGGTGAATTCCATGTGGTGTGTCCTCCGTGTGTAGCTTAGAACAAATAGATGCGACGCCTCAGATTCTGGTGACGCCCATCTGACTTCTACTTGCTAAGTATGCCCAGAGTGCCCGACATCCTCGTGACGTCAGCCGACGACCAGCCAACCCTGGCTGTCGAAGTGAAGAACAAGGCCGAAGCGACCGCACAATGGGCGGCCGAGCTTCGGCGCAACCTTGCCGTACACGCAGCGCTTCCGCCGACTCCGTTCTTTATGGTCGCGGCGCTCGACCGCTTCTTTCTCTGGCGCGCAAAGCCAAATGAATTCGATGCTCCCCCCAACTACGTCGTCGACGCGCTTGAGATTCTCAGGCCGTACTCCCATGTCGGGGCCGGGGCGGGCCACATCACCTCGTCGTACGCCCTCGAGCTGATGGTCGCGGCATGGCTCAAGGAGATTATCCGGAGCAATCCGCCGCGCGATGACAAGACGCTCTCGTGGCTTTATGAGTCTGGGCTCCACGACGCCATTCGACAGGGAGACGTGCGGACGCAAGCCCCGGTATGAACGTCTATGTCGAATCCAATTTCGTACTCGAGCTAGCGTACCTCCAGGAGCAGCACCGCAGCTGCGACGAAATCGTACGGATGGCTGAAGCAGGCGACATCATTCTGGTGTTGCCTGCTTTCTGCATTTCTGAGCCCTACGACTCGTTCGTTCGGCGGTACAGGGAACGCAAGGCGATGTTGGACAACTTCCAGAAACAGGTCGGCGAACTGCGTCGATCGGAGCCGTACGCGAAGATCTCGGAGCAGTCGACCGCGACGACAAGCCTCATCGCGGCGAGTCTCGATGAAGAAAAGGAGCGTCTGGACGAGACGATGCGGCGCGTCCTTCGCTGCGCGTACAGCATTCCAGTAACGCCAAATGTCTTCGACGCGGCCGTGGAGCTGCAGAAGGGCGCGATCGATTCCGCCCAGGACGCGATCATCTTCGCGTCGGTCGTCACGCACCTCGATGAGTCTCGGCCAGCCGAGAGTGTGTTTCTCAACAAGAACGCCGGCGACTTCGCCGACCCGGTGGTGCAGGACGCTCTCGAGCGCCGCAACTGCAAGTTGTTGGCGAAATTCCCGGATGGACTAGGCTATCTGCTAAAGCGGATGCGCGAGTGAGAAGAGTCCGCGTTGAAGCCGTCGCGAAGGAGCGACTGACTCCGTTACACAGAAACGGTGAGCGCGCAGCATCGCGCGCTCACCATTCCTCAGATAGTCATCGTCCTTCAGCGTGTCGGAAATGCCCTTGCCGTACTGCTTGCCCAGATTGAACGGCGGATCGGCGAACACCATGTCCGCGCCAGCGTCGGGTAGGCTTCTGAGAAAATCGAGACAGTCTCCCTGATAGAGCTCTCCCCACATGGTTGTGTGGACGGGGTCGAGCCGTGTGAGTCGGGTGGTCACCAGTGCAGATGGGTGGTGCAGGGGGAGCACGGCGCGCCTCTTCAAGGGGCGCTGCTTCTGAGCGGGTTTCTTCTTTTTCGGATTTCGCCTCTTTTGAGGCATTGAACGCTCCCAAAGATCAACTGTTCGATCCAAGATCAGGCATCATAGGATTGCAGCTGCAATTAGACCAGTCCCGCCGTCACCGCGCGTGCCTTGCGCGCTCCACCGCCAGTCTGTAGCAATGCGTGGCACTCGTGCAACTCCCGTGGGCTATTTGTCGTAGGGTGTAAAAAATGGATAACGAATTCTCACCAGAGACTGAGCCGAGCGGCGCGTTGCAGCCGCCGCGCAAGCCGCCGCCGACCGCCGTCGCTACGGCGACGCCCTCTCCCGCGCCGCAGCGTCGTCCGCGATCGTTTGTCAGATCGCGGCGTCCGTTCTTCCCGATGCTGTCGAGGGCATTGGACGTCGTCGACGAATTCGCGGACGCCATCGCCGAAGCGCTGCACTTGAGACCGGGCAAGGCGCGCTGATCGAGTGAGCTCGCGACACGGCGCCTATCTGATCGGCTGAGCGCACCACCACTGCTGCGGATGTGCCGCGTCCACCTTGGCGTATCCGATCCGCGGTAGAACCTGCGCCGCGAGCAGCACGAGACCGCCCGCCAGCATCAGGAGAGCCAGGCCGTGCGCCTTGACCATGCGGTGACGCCAGGTGAACGCGACAATCCATAACGCTCCGGCCGGGATCAGCGCTTCAACCCCAAGATATGCGAACAGGCCCGCGCCGCAGGCCCGCGCGTACGGCCAGAAGTACAGCGCGCCGGCCAGCGCGGACACCAGGATCAGGCGCGCCGTCGCTCCGATCCTGGCATTCACGGCGTCTTGGCGCTCCTTCACCCGTCGCTCCGCGGTGCGTCGCGCATTCAGCTCGCCCGGCGTAGGCTCCGGCGGCAGGCCGACGAACTCGCGCTCGAGCTTTCGCACTTCCGCGTTCCAATTGATGTCGCTCATGCGGTGCCCCCTCACGTCATTCCGACGAGCGAGCGCGACGAGGAATCTGCGATGTAAACGGCAGTTCCCTCGCTGCGCTCGGGATGACCGCGGCGTCGCTCCTTTAAGCTCTCAGGAGAAGCCGGCGTTCGAAGTGAGGCAGGTCACGGCTCCACGGCAACGGCGTTGTCGCCAGCCTTACCGTCGATGAGCTTGCGGTAGCGATCGATGAGGTGCACCGTGAAGCTCTCGGACGAGAACGAGCGTCACCTGCTGACACGCGTCGAGTGAACACTCTCCTTCTTGCGGCCGCTGGGCTCATCCTCCTGCTTGGAGCGGCGCACTCGTACCTGGGCGAGCGCTACATCCTCATCCGGCTGTTCCGCAGGTCGGACCTGCCCACGATGTTCGGCAGCGATCTTTTCACCCGCCGCACGCTGCGCTTTGCCTGGCATCTGACCACCGTCGTCTGGTGGGGCCTCGCCGCGCTTCTATTTGTTGCCGCCCGAAACGGTTCCGGCGCGATGCCCCTCGCGCGTGTTGGGGCCATCGTCGCAACGACAGCGCTCGCGAGCGCGGTCGTCGCTTTCGTGGGCTCGCATGGCCGGCACCTGTCGTGGCTGGTGTTCCTGGCCATCAGTATGCTCGCGTGGCTCGGCACCCACTGAGAGCGAATTGAGGCATGCCGATCTCGCCTGATCTGCGCGAGCTGCGGAGTCACATCGGCTCGACGCTGGGAACCATTCAGTTGCGCCCGGCAGCCAATCATTCCGGTCCGTGGCCGCACTCAAGCCCCCGGCACATGAGGTTTTGGAGGCGTTGCTGATCTAGCTTTGCGACGCCGTCGCCGTCAGCTCAGCTCGAAGATGTGCTGCAAGCCTGGAGCGCCGTATTCGGCCGGACCGGTGATCACGCGCAGATTCGGGCGCACGTCCACCGTGCCGCCGCCGTGCGTGTGCCCGCACAAGACGAGGATCTCGCGATCGGCGTTCGCGTCCGCCCCCGCCAACAGCACGTCGCCGCAGGCCTTCGACGAAAAGTGCGGCAGCCAGTTCCCATCCGACTGCTTGCCCTCGTGCCACGCCGACTCGGCGAAGGGCGGCACATGCGTCGCCACCACGACGCGCCGATGATTGGCCAGCGCCGCGCGGAGATTCTTCTCCAGGATCGCTGCGTCCTCGCCGGCCAGCAGCTGCATCCGCCGCAGCCGTTCGTCAGCGCGGATGCCCGACAGCTCCTGAATCAGGAGATAGTCATTGAGCATTACCGGCGATCGTGCGTAGTCGCCGAAGCGCCCGTCAGCCCATCCGTCCACGCCGATCAACGCCGAGCTCGGCGTCAGGCCGATCACTCCGGTGACTCGCAGCCAATGCAGACGCTCGGCGCTCCGCGTCAGCTCGCCCACCTCGGCCCGCGCTGCGGCGATGCTGCCTTTATAGAAGTCGTGATTCCCCAGCACGAAGTAGATCGGACATTGCAGGCCGCTCTCGATGCGCCGCAGAAACTTGCTCACGCTCAGGGCCTGGCCGATGTCACCCGTGAGCACGAGCGCGTCCGGCGCCGCGGCGGCCACGTTGTCGAGAAAGCCGCCGATGGCCGCGTCGTCGCAGAACTCGAGGTGGATGTCCGTGGCCCACGCCAGGCGAAAGGTCGTCACGGCCTCGATAATAGCACCCGCGCGCGGCGCTGTGCGCCTATCCAGTAAGCACTTCTACCATATCGCACTCGCGACCGTAATTTACGCGTCGTGAGCGCGATCGACGTGTTGAGACGCCGTATCGAGGAGGATCCGGGCGACGCAGTCGCGCACTACGAGCTTGCCGTCCTCCTGCTTGCTGAGCGCCGATCCTTACGCGTTCTTCACTCCGGATGAAGACGGGGTGCTGGCGCGCGCGGAGCTGCTGCTGCAGCGAGCCGTCGAGCTGAACCCGAAGCACGCGCGATCGCACGCGGCGCTCGGTTTTGCCCGCCACCAGCTCGGCAATCGCCTGGACCTGGCACTCAGCTGCTTTCAGGCCGCGCACAAGTTGGATCCGAAGAATCAGACTGTCGACGTCTACGTTCCCACGATCCTCGCCGAGATGGGACGCGAGAAGGAAGCGCAAGCGGAGCTCGCGCGCGTCGCGCGACGCTGGAAGGTGGGTCTGGCGAAGCTGCGCAGGGAACTCGCGAACGTTGGCTTCGAGGCGGACGCCGCCACGCTACTCGCCAACGGCTTCATTCGTGCGCGCAATTACTTGTGGTCGCAACTGTCCGACGAAGCGGAGCGGATCCGCAACGCACTCGACCGCACCCGCAAGCACCGGCGCGCGAATGCGGAGCTAGACGAGTGCGCGGCGCGGCAGCGTGAGCTCAAGCGCGAGTTTCGCGTTGCGCGCGTCCCGGCCTCCATCCGCTCTCTCGCCTCGGTGGCGTCGCGGTTCGGCATCGGTGACGACGT
>JBBDXZ010000145.1:0-12858 GCA_040902075.1 Gemmatimonadaceae bacterium | reverse complement strand
GGCGATCCTCGTGGCTCGCGACGGATTTTGGAAGCGGCGCCGAGCAGGTGACGGGTGTGTACACCACCGCCAACTACTTCCGCCTGCTGCGTGTCGCGATGGCCGCGGGCGCTGGATTCCCAAGCAACGCGGACCTATCAACTGAACCTATAGCCGTCATCGGGCACTCCCTCTGGATCACGCATTTCGCCGGGTCACCCGACGCCATCGGCAAGACGATTCGCGTCATGAACCGGCCGTTCACGATCGTCGGCGTCGCTCCGCCGCGCTTTGCCGGCGTCAACGTCTCGAGCTTGGGCAATGCCACCATCTGGATGCCGCTCGGCGCGAGCGCGCTGCTCGAACCGGCCACCCAGGACGCGCTCGTGCGGCGCAGCGCGATGTCACTCCAGACTTTCGCGCGACTCGCGCCCGCGCGAACTCGATGCGCGGGATGGCCGCGATCCAGAACACCGCGAGACAACCCAGCGCGAGCAGCGTAACGATGACGGTGACGCGAAAGCTCAAGGCGACGCCGAAGATGTTCAGCGTCAGAAACAGCGCGTAGGCGGCGATCCACCAGAGCGGCTGCCACGCGTCCGGGGTCCCGAACAGGCGTGTGAGATAGGTGCCTATGAAGAACACGATCACGGCCGGCGTGAGCACGTACTCCACATTCTCGGCCAGCCCCGTCAGAAACCCACCCCACGGACCCATGGCGGTCCGCGCGAATGAATACGCCGCGCCGGTATGGGGCAGCGCAGCACTCATCTCGGCGATGGCGAAGGTGAGGCCGAGGTACATCACGCCGACGATGATCGTGGCGACGAGCATTCCACCCCAACCGCCCTGCAGCAGGCCGCCGTTCCATCCGGAGAAGTGTCCGGAGATGACCGCGCCCACACCGAGCGCCCAGAGGTGCCAGACATTGGCGTGACGCGTGAGCGCCCGACGGCTGAAATACGCGGCGTCGCGCGCGGAATACCGCACGCCGCCAGTGACGCGTTTGGGTGGCTCTTCCTCGGTCACGACGTATTGCGACGGTGAGCGAACGTGGCCCTTACAGCGTTGCTGGTGCTGGCTAACACGTCGAGTTGTGCTGCGGCGCACCAATAATGAATGCGGCACGCGAGCGCAGCGAGCCAGCCGCTTCCGAGGTGCGCTCCGCGCGCTGCTCGCCTACCGGTGGGCCAGTTCCGCCGCCTCTTCGAGCGCCGCGGTGAATGCCTGCCGATTCGTCCAGTCGCCCTCGAACCGTTCGCCGTTGATGAAAAACGTGGGCGTGCCGTTCACTCCGCTGCGCACGCCGCTCATGAAGTCCGCGCTGACGCGTTCCTCGAAGTTCTCCTCGACCAGGTCCTGCTTCACTTGCACGGGATCGGCCCCGCAGGCGGCCGCATACCGCACCAGGTGCGCATCGTCGAGCGCGTCGTCGGAATCCTGCTGGTGCTCGTAGATGGTGTCGTGCATCGCCCAAAACGCGGCCTCGCCGGCGTGCGCGGCCACGCTCTCCGCCGCCTCGGCGGCGTGAAACGCGTGCAAGTGGATCTGCGTCAACGGAAAGTTGCGGAAGACGAATCGCAGCTTGACGCCGAGCTGCTCCCGAATCGCGGTCACGATGGGGTGGGCCCGATAGCAATGCGGACACTCGTAGTCGCCGTACTCGACCAGCGTCACGGGAGCGTTCTTCGCGCCGAGGGTGTGATCCCGCTCGCTCACGTCGGAACGCAGCGTTCCCTGTTTGTGTGCGCTCATCGCGCAACCTCCGAGCGCTCGCCGTGCATCGCCTCGAGCGCCTCGAGAATGCCGTCCGCGCCGGGGTTGACACCGACGGGAGGGCAGTAGCTCCAGCGGATTACCCCGTCGCCGTCGATGACGAACAGCGCGCGCTCGCTGGTTCCGTCCTTCGGGCGATAGGCGCCGTACGCGCGGGCCACCGCCCCCTTGGGCTCGAAGTCCGACAGGAGTGGGAAGTGCAGCTTCCGCGCGCTGGCAAACGCCGCGTGACACCAGGCGCCGTCCACTGAGATCCCGAGCAGCTCCGCGCCGAGCTTGTGAAACTCCGGCAGCACCTCGTTGTACAGCGCCATCTGGTCGCCGCACACCGGGCTCCAATCGGCCGGGTAAAAAGCGATGATCACCGGCCTCCCGCGAAACTCCGAAAGCGAGACCATTTGATCCGGCGTCGCGCGCAGGGTGAAATCGGGCGCGGGCTCGCCGGCGCGCAGGAGATTGGCGTGTTCGGTCATGACTTGCTCGCTTGGAATGTTTCGGGACCGGTCCTTCTATATATAGGGTGCTGAGCCAGCCGCTCAACGTTCCACATCACCCAAGAAAGAGGTCCTCGATGCGGGTCGCTCGCAAATTCGTATCCATCACGCTCGCGACGGCACTCGCCGCCGCGCCGGCCGCGGCGCAGTCCACGGCCAGGGCGCCGACCGTCGCCGACGCGCGGCGCTTCATCGAGGCCGCCGAGCGCGACCTGTTCGATCTCTCGATCAAGGCGAACCAGGCGGCGTGGGTCGCGGTGAACTTCATCACCGACGACACCGAAGCGCTGAACGCGGAGCACTCGAAGAACCTCGCCGTGGCCATCCAGCGGTACGCCATGCAGGCGAAGCGGTTCGAGAAGCTCCAGCTCCCCGCGGAGCTGCGCCGCAAGCTGACGCTGCTCAAGCTCGCGCTCTCGGCGCCGCCGCCGGGAAATCCATCGGACGCGGCGGAGCTGACCAAGCTCACCACGAGCATGGAAGCGGACTACGGCAAAGGGACGTACTGCCGGCAGGCCACGCCGCCGCAGTGCCTCCAGATCAACGATCTGAGCAAGATCATGGCGACGAGCACGAACCCCGCGGAGCTGTTGGACGTGTGGCAAGGATGGCATCGTGTCGGCGCGCCGCTGCGCCCGCGGTACGCGCGCTTCGTCGAGCTGTCGAACAAGGGAGCGCGCGAGCTGGGCTTCGCCAACACCGGCGAGCTGTGGCGCGCCGGCTACGACATGACCCCCGCGGAATTCGCCCGCGAGCTGGACCGGCTCTGGGAGCAGGTGCGTCCCCTCTATCAATCGCTGCACGCCTACGTGCGCACGAAGCTGGCCGAGAGATACGGCACCGCGCTCGTCCCTCCAAATGGAATGATCCCGGCGCATCTGCTCGGCAACATGTGGGCGCAGGAGTGGGGCAACATCTATCCGCTCGTCGCACCGGTCGGGCTGGGGGATCCCGGATTCGATATCACCGAGCGTATCAAGACCAAGGGCGTGACGCAGGACAGCATGGTGCGCATCGCGGAGGGCTTCTTCACGTCGCTCGGCCTGCAGAAGCTGCCGGCGACGTTCTGGGAGCGATCGCTGATCGTGAAGCCGCGCGACCGCGAGGTGGTGTGCCACGCGAGCGCGTGGAGCATCGACAACAAGGACGACGTGCGTATCAAGATGTGCACCGAGCAGACGGGCGAGGACCTGGTGACGGTGCACCACGAGCTGGGCCACAACTACTACTACCTCGCCTACAAGCATCAGCCGATCCTCTTCCAGGGGGGCGCCAACGATGGATTCCACGAAGCGATCGGAGACGCGATCGCATTATCCATCACGCCGGAGTACCTAAAGACCATCGGGCTGATCGATCAATTGCCGAGTGTCGCCGCGGACACCATGCTGCTGCTGCGGCAGGCGCTCGACAAGGTGGCGTTCCTTCCGTTCGGGCTGCTCATCGACCAGTGGCGCTGGAAAGTGTTCGGCGGCGAGGTGACACCGGCGAATTACAACGCCGCGTGGTGGGACCTGCGGAACAGGTATCAGGGGGTGTCGGCGCCGCTGGCGCGGAGCGAAGCGGATTTCGATCCGGGCGCCAAGTACCACATCCCCGCGAACACGCCCTACAGTCGCTACTTCCTCGCGCGCGTCCTGCAGTTCCAGTTCTATCGCGCCATGTGCCGCGAGGCGGGATGGACCGGCCCGCTCTACCGCTGCACGTTCTATGGAAACAAGAACGCGGGCGCCAAGCTGCAGGCGATGCTGCAACTAGGCTCGAGCACGCCGTGGCCCGAGGCGCTGTACGCCATGACCGGCGAGCGGCGGATGGACGCGGGCGCCCTCGCGGAATACTTCCAGCCGCTCAAGGTGTGGCTGGACGAGCAGAATCGCGGGAAGACGATCGGCTGGACGCCCTGATGAGCTGCCATCCTTTGAAGGCGATGAGCCCGATCAGCGCGAGAGGAATCGCTACGCCGAGCGCTTCAATGCTCCACGCCACGAATCGGACCGCGTTGCGCCACATGTTGACGAACGCGAGGCGAATCGGATTGTGCCCAGGCCGCGTTGCCACGAGGGGCGCCTTCTCGTGCACGGTCGCGACGATGGTGCTCGTCGACACGTGCGTCGTCAGATACCGGATGCGTCCTTCGTAGCGCTCGATCTCCTCGCGCACGCGCGCGAGCTCGCGCTCCACGGCCAGCACGTCCTGGAGCCGCGCCGTGCGCGACGCCAGCAGGTCCACGAGCCTCGCTTCCAGGCGTTTCGCGTTCGCCGTCCGCGCGGTCACGTCGACGAACTCCTCGCCCACATCCTGCGCCGTCGCGGTGCTGCGCTGCACCTTGCCGAGCGGCTTCATCCCGGCCATCGCGTCGTCGAAGCGGTTCACGGGCACCTTCATCTCCAGGGAAGCACTGCGCACCTGGTGTTCGCCCGTGTTGACCGAGACGTTGCCGATGTATCCGCCGAGCGATGTCGCGAGTGAGCGGACCGCGTTCATCGCCGCCTCGAGCGAGTCCACCTGCACGGAGACGTCGCCGTTGCGGATGATCATGCTCTGCGACGCCTGGGTGGACCGAGCGGTCTGGCCCGACGCCGGCAGACGTGGCGACGCGGATTGGGGCCCCGCCAGCCCGGCGTTCCTACCTGCACGCGAACGACTGGCCTCCACGAACGCCATGTTGGCGCGCTTGGCAAGGTCCGTTTCGCCCGACGGTGCGGCAGCGGGTGCCGGCGCGGACAGCGCGGACATCTGCAGGTCGCTTGCGACTTCGGCGGTTCGATCGAGTCGATCGACGCAGGCCGCGGCCAGGATCGCGAGAGCCAACATGGACAGGGCGGGCGCGCGGCGGCGCGCGAGAGACGCGAGGTTCAATGAGAGCTCCTGAAGGTGAGGCGGCACGCGACTCGCGCGCGTCTGTAGTAAGACGTCACGGCGCGCCCCACTTGCACAGGTGCTTCATTCCCTTCTAATGCAGGTCTCACCTCCCGCTCATTCGCCGTTCATCCGCGACGTTGGCGTCAGCGTGGGGAGTTTGTGAAGCGACGGTTCGCGTTCGCCCGACACGACACGCGCTAAGAGGCGTGGCGGACGCTCCATTCGGTGACGGTCCCATCGTTCAACGGCACGAACGCCGGCGGCGACGACTGCCGGACGAGGTCGATCAGGTCGTCGTCCGTGCGAGCGTTCCAGTCAGCGGGGAAGCTCTGAAGATCGAGCGTTAAATCGGCAGAAGAAAAGCGAAGCACTTCCTTCGCCGGGATTATCGCCTGGCGCGTTCGCACTCCGACGCTGCGCGGCAGCTCATACACCTCGGCGGTCCATTGGCGGCCGCTCGGTGACGTGAAGGTGCGGGTTTCGCGGGCTGGTACCGTCGGTGTGAGATCGTGGAGCTGATCTGTCGTCGGCGGGCCGACGACGCGCAATCGCACGCTCACCTGCGAGGCCGCCGCTACTGTCGGGGCCATCGGTTGCTGCTCTGGGCGATCACCGGCATCGGCGATGCTCCACGGGTTTTGAGGAAGCCGAAGGGTACCAGTCCCGGTCAGTTCGCTCCGTGACCCAGCGCACGCGAACCACAGTCTGGACGCGTTGTGGCGAAGCTCCGGGCCCTTAGCTGAATGGCTCTGTCCGGCGCAAGTCTTGCAGGCGCAGCACGTTGCATCCTCCCTACCTCCCTACCTCCCTACCTCCCTATCCCCCTCCAACCGTCCGACCGCGCAAATGCAAATGTCTGAAACCGAAAGAGCACGAGGGGCTTTGCTGTGCGGCAGCCCCAGCCGAGGTGTCACGTTTCGTGACACAGTGGACTGGCTTTTGCCGCAGGCCGAAGCGGGCGGGATGTCAGGCGAAGGGGCCGACAGTGCGCCGGGCCAGTTCTGGGAAGAGCAGTGCGTAACAACCTGGGTGAAGGACGCCGACAGTTGACCGGCGCCGACGAAACGTCTGGCCAACCTGCAGCAGCCTTCGACACCGGTGTCGGAGTTGACCGACGAGCCGGATCGCTTCCGCACCGTGTGAAGGGGAAGTGAAAGACGAAGAGCTTCGGCTCCGTGCGCTGCGCGCCGAGATCGCGGCGCGATTGAGGCCGGTGTGCGCGGAGTGGCCAGCAGAGGTCTTCGATGACATGGTGGCGCGACTCGCCGAGATCACCAACCGGTACGACGGCAGCTCGACCTCCATCTCCTACGATGGGCGCATCACCGACCAGCTTGTGGCCGAGATGAAAGAGCTCGCGGATCGGAGCGCGGCCGCGCGATCGCAGAGCCCGCCTGGCTCACCGGCCATCAAGGAAGGCCTGTGACGGCCATCACGGTGGCGATGGTCCACAACCGCGACTGTGCTGCCGATACTTTACACCAATGAGGACGTCCTCTCGGATGGTTTCCATCCACTACCTCCAAACCTGGAGCAACACCGATGCTGGTGATTGCGGCTACGCGTGCCTCGCTCGACGCGATTCCACCGCGGCGGGCAAGCGTTGAACTGAAGGTTCCCCCCAAAGAAGAAGAACTGGACTTCCTCCGCGGCATCGTCGCACAGTATCGCAGCAGCGGCGTGCGCTTGCTCGTCGACCTTCGCGAGGACGACACGACGGACGTGCCCGGCGAAAACGTCCAGGCATTCGCGACCTTCTTAGGCTCGCTGGAAGGAGACGGGCTGCGGCGCGTCGGCATCCTGGCGGGCAATCAACCGGCACACCACGGTCTCGCGCGCATGGTGGAGACCTACGTCGACCGAGCCGGGCTCGAGGTCGCATGCTTTCACGACGCGGACGATGCGATGGGGTGGGTACGTAGCTGAGCGACGCCACGGTTGGTCGGGCAACTCGCTCGCCAGCGTCCGCACTCGCGCCCAATCTCACAGCCACCGAGGATTCTTGATCATGATCAATGGGTGGACGACGTCTTCGGTTCCACGGAACATGCCCAGTGACTCGCTGGCCTTCAGCCCAATCGCGCAGATGTATGAAAGGAAGGCCTCGCCGGGAATGGGGATCATTCCAACCTGCGTATAAGAGATCGCGAGTTTCTTCCCGACACCTTTGACCAATTTGCTATCGCGCGTGATGGTGTCGTTGAAGTGCGGACTATTCCATGCCCATTCGAATGAGCTGTCGGACACGGAAAACGTGCCCAACAGCTGCCCCTCCGCGACCAATGACTTGCCGTCGGAAAACCCGAGCTTGAGTACTCCGTGTTCCGCGTCGTAGCTCCACTGGTCGAACGAGTCGAAACGCCATTCCTTCGTCAGGAGGTCTTGCTTGGCATTGAACTCTTTCGTCGCCTCGGCGAGAAACGTGTCTGCCTCTGGCGAGAGCTTGTCGACGTCGGCACTTGCGTCGCCCTTCTTTTGTCCAAACACGGTGCTCCCGTTTATTGGGACCGGACGCGTCGAAGCGGAACGGCCGTCACGCTGTGGGGGGGGGGGACGGCCAACGATGCACACGCGATCGCGATCTTGCCAGAGTGTCCGGTGACGGCTCGCCGGTCGATCAGGTCCCTTCATCACCCCCCCAGCACCCTGGCGATCGCGGTGATGGTATTCCAGTTGCGCGTGGTGACCGGGACCCCAAAGAGCCGGTCGATCGTGCCGAGGTAGCCGATGGCTTTCATGTGGCGCCGGTATACGCCGAAGACGAACTGGTTGTCCCTCGCGAGGATCTTCAGCAGCCACGTGCCCGAGGAAGGAAAGGTCATGGGCGTCGACGGCGCCGAGCGGGGGCGGTGGGACAGGACGCTCACGAAGCGGACGATGTCGGGTCGCACGGGCTGGTCCGCGAAATGATTCTGAGACATCAGCCTGACAATCTCGCGACCCTGACAGATCATGATCTTGGACTCAAAGGGAAGCCTGCGTGTCAGTTCGGCGCGGAGTTGCCCCCGCGTGACCGGCTGCCGGATCACGAAGGTGCCCGCCGCGCCGATGTTGACGGCATCGAGGTGCTTCAGTTGCTCAACGAGCATGGTTGGTCGGAAGGTCCTGTGACCGCCGACGTTGACCCCTCTCAGAAGAACCACGAGCGCCACGAGCTTCCTCCTGCTCTTAGGCGCCACTGAGCTGCTGCACGGCCCGATCGGCTTCGCGAATGGAGTTTCGATGGTCCATGGCACCGGCAAGATCCGTGTTCGCAAAAGCGATTCGGCCATGCGGGCGCTGCCGCAGCACGTCGCGGGAAGCCACTTTCCCGTCGACGCCGAAGAAGAATCCGGGTTGTGGGTTCACGTACGCGTGTCCCCAGCGGTTGAGTATGATGCCCGCGATATCTCGGCGCGGATCGAAGCCACCTCGCGCAAACATGTCGCCGAGCTGCTCCCGGAATGCGCGCTCGTACTGCGCGAACGAAGTGCCGAGCAGCTGAGCGCGTCCGCGGCTGCCTTGTTCGCCGATCGGCAACCCTGGCCGCGCGAACAGCAGCTTCATGGTCAGCACGGTCGGTGAGTCTGGTGCGAGTGGCGGAGTATCGCCCGCAATGGTCGCCATCTTTCGCACGGAGAGATAGTTGCCGAGGCCCTCGAACCAACGACAGCCGGACATCCCCATGTTGTACAGGAACCGCCAGTTTCGCACGGCGATGTTCGCCATCAGGCAAGGGGATCGGTAAAAGTGGGCGTAGGCCTCTCGATGACTCGAAGGCAAATCACGCACGATGTGCTTGGTGGTCCAACTGCCACCGGACATCACCACGCCGCGCGCTCTCACGCGGAAGAGTCGACCGCCTTTGGCGTATGTGATCGCGACGTGCGGCGCGTTCGCCGGATTGCCGTGGTGCTCGACGCGAATCACGGTCGCCTTCAGGCGAATGCGGGTTGGCTGTCCCGCGCGATCGAGCGCGGCGAAGCGCACGCGATTCCGCCACACTGCCTCGACCGTCCGCGGGCCCGCGAATGCCTCGGGGACGAGCGTCTTCACCATCAGCCGCGCGAATCCCGTGTTTCCGTCTGGGAACATCTGGTCGCCGAGCTCGTCATCGCCATCGTCCGGGTATTGCGCGTCGATGGCATACGCACAGTATGCGGACAGCACGTCCGGCCCCAGTCCGTAACCGCCACCCTCCACTGGAGAGAGGAAGGTGCGCACCGTTTCGCGATTGATGTGATGGCGCGCCATCAAGTGCTCTTCGAGCGTGATGGAATCGAGCTGGCGCGAGACGGCGTCGCCCTCCGTCTGCGGTGCGGGGAGATCCTCGCGCACGGTACGCCAGCGCATCAGCTCCGCCTTCACGTCGGCGCTCAGGGGCGCGCCATCGAGCTTGCGTCCCCACGGGTCGATCACCCATACGCCGGGACGACTGCCGAACTGAGGTCCGAAGTAGAAGCCGTAGTTCTTCGGCTCATCGTACGGGCTCTTGCCGATCGGCATCTCGGGCGACGGTCCGCGCCACTCCTGGTATGCGAGCGCGCGCCTGTCCATCCCGATGAGATCGTAGAACCGATCGGTGTATCCGCCCTTCTGCGGGACGAGGAAGATCGCGGAGCCCTGGTGCGCGACGACGGTTTGTCCGTCGACGCGGAATTCGTTGCGTTTCGCCTCGCCGCCAAAGATCGAGTGGTTGTCCAGCACGAGGCAGCGACCCCTGGTGTTCTTCTGGAAAAACACCGCCGCCGCCAGGCCGCTGAGTCCACCGCCGACGACCACCAGGTCGTACGTCTCACCGGTGTCGATGGCGCTCGCGACGGATCGCTCGAAGGCGCCGTCGCGCATCGCATGGGCGGCGTTCATCACGTCTTTCGTGTCGCCGTTCGACCGGCTGTAATCGCCGACGCCGCCGTACCCGGTCCACTCATCCTCGGCGAAGAACATGGCGGGCACATGTCTGCGCATCAGAAGGCCCGTGCCGGCGATGAGCGTGCCGTTGAGGAAGTCCCGCCGCGAGATCGGCAGATTCATGCCGAGGTGATCGCTGTGAGCGCCGGCACCCATGCCTTGAATATGGAGCGGGCCCTGCGTGTGTCGAGGAGCGACCGCCGTTAGCGATCTCCCGGCCGTTCACCACCATCAGTTCCGCGAGCCAACGTCTAGACCCGAGCTGTGATAACCGAACGGCAATACGGGCAGCGGCGGGCCTGGGGCAGGATGGCTTCGGCGCACTCGGGGCAAGGAACGCGTCCCGCAGGCAAGGCGCCAGCGGCAATCTGTGCCCTGAGCTGTTCGTTACGACGGTGCTGACGGCCACGGCGAATCAAATCCCGCATGGCGAGTGCATAAATGCCCGCACCGACTCCCGCCGCGACGAGGAAAATCAGCACTAAAACAGGCATGGACTTTGGGTTGTCCTGAACGACGTGTTCCGCGTAACGCCTTGCGTTTCAGCCGCGGCGCACAACAACAAGATGCGGCAGGCGAGTTGATATGAGAAAGGCCTTCCCCCGGTGGTCCCGCCGCGGAAACTCGGTTGACACGCGCGGCGCGTCACGTACTTTACAGAAGAAAGTACTTTTCACAACCCCCCCAAACTGCCTCGCTTGGCATGTCGGCCGGCGGTCATTTAGCGACGATGCTAGCGCTTCGCAGCGCGTACTACACCTTCGAGCGGCTAGGAGGCAGTAATGCAGACGTGGCTGAAACGCATCCGAGGTGCGGTCGGCATGGGCCTGATATGGGCTGTAGCATGGGCGATCGTTGGTGGTGGGGTGATGGAGGCGTTCGTGGATCCGAATGGGGCCATCCTTGATATGTGGCCGCAGACGCTTGGGATAGCCGGCTTCCTGGGCGGCGCGGCCTTTTCAATCGTGTTCGGGGTTGCGGCGCGTCGTCGCAACTTCGAGGAGTTGTCGCTTGCCCGATTCGGCGTCTTGGGGGCGGTGGCTGGTGTGGTGGTTGGCGCCTTTTTGATGACTACCGGAGCACCCGCCATGATCATCGCGCCCGCGGCTCTCCTCTGCGCGGGCTCGGCTTCCGGTTCACTGGCGCTGGCCAGAAGGGCGAAGCAGCGAGAATTGCTCGACGACGGGAGGCAGTAATGCACGGGGGCCGGCGCTGAGCCATCCCTCCGTCGAGTTCCTCGACCTGCAGGCCGCCCTCGCTGGTGAGTACTCGCTCCAGCGCGAGCTCGGCCGTGGTGGTATGGGAGTGGTTTACCTCGCGCGCGATGTGCAGCTCGATCGCGACGTCGCCATCAAGGTCCTGCCGACCCACCTCGCTCGCGACGCGGAGGCGCACGATCGGTTCCTTCGAGAAGCCCGCACGGCGGCCGGCCTCTCGCACCCGAACATCGTCCCGATTTATCGCGTCGGCGAGGCGCGCGGCTTCGTCTTCTTCGTCATGAGCTACGTGGAAGGCGAGACGCTCGGCGAGCGGCTTCGGACGCGCGGTCCCCTTCCGCCGGCCGACGCGACGCGCGTGCTGCGCGAGGTGGCGTGGGCGCTCGCCTACGCGCACGAACGGGGCATCGTGCACCGCGACGTGAAGCCGGACAACATCATGCTCGAGGAGGGCACCGGCCGCACGCTGGTGACGGACTTCGGCATCGCGCACGCCGGCGCAGACCCCGGCCCCGCGACCGACCCCGGCAAGATCATGGGGACCGCGCACTTCATGAGCCCGCAGCAAGCTGCGGGCGAATCTATAGATGGGCGCAGCGACATCTATTCGCTGGGCGTCGTCGGCTATCTCGCCGTGAGCGGGCGTTTGCCATTCGAGACATCCAATCTCCCGGCGCTGCTGGTGAAGCAGGCGACCGAAGCGCCGCCGAGCGTGATGCGTGCCGCTCCCGGGTTACCCCCCGCGCTCGGCGCGGCGATCGACCGCAGTCTCGCACGCGACCCCGAGGAACGATTCGCCGATGGCGAAGCGCTGGCGGCGGCGCTCGTCCCCGCGGTGGAAACGCGTCCCGCGCTGCCGACGACGCTGCGCGCCTGGCTTGGCTCGACCAATCCGGCGACCCCCGCCTATCTCGCGGCGACCGCCGTGTTCACGCTGGCCACGATCGGGAACCTGGTCAACATGTACCAGGTTGGCACCCTTGGCAGCCCCAAGCGAATCATCGAGGTCTCGATACTCGCGACGCTCGCGGTGCTTCCGACGCTGGCGATGCTGAGCTTCCACATGAACCAGGCGCGCCGTCTTTTCCGCTCGGGGCACACGCTCGCCGACCTTCGGACTGCACTGGACACCGCCTCTCGCGAGCGCTCCGAGGGGGAAGCGGTGACGGCAGAGCCCGAGAAGCCCGCTGCGCGGGCGCTGCGCGCAGCTTTCTTTGCCGCGGGGACCTGGGGTGGGATCACGCTCCTCCTGCTGCTGACGGGAGTCGTGCATGAGCGCATGCTCGGACCGTGGCCGATGGTGATACCGTTGTTCACGACCGCGGGGCTCGGCGTGTTGTGCAACGTCCTTGACGTGCCGATGGTGCCGGATGCGCTTCGCGACCGGATCAAGCCCGGCCTGCGCGACCGCCTCTGGCGCAGCAAGCTTGGCGCGTGGATCGCCCGCCGCCTCGGCGCACCCGAGCGCTCGGGCCTCACCGGCGCGTCGGCGTTTCGCGCCACGGAGGCGGCGCTGGGCGTCGCCGCGTCGGAGCTCTTCGCGGCGCTGCCGAAGGCGTATCGAGAACAGCTCGCCGAGTTGCCGGCGATCGTCGCGGCGTTCGAGGCCCGGGCGGCCGAGGCGCGCGCCGACGTCGATG
>JBBDXZ010000144.1:0-12898 GCA_040902075.1 Gemmatimonadaceae bacterium | reverse complement strand
GTGTTGAGCAACCGCAGATTCCTCGCTGCGGTCGGAATGGCATGCGCCGCGTGTACCGCGGCGCCGGACGCTCGTGAGACGGCGTCGCCAACGGCGGCGAACGCGGTGTCTCACCCGGAGTGGTCCCGCAACGCGGCGATCTACGAAGTGAACGTGCGGCAGTTTACGCCCGAAGGAACGTTCGCCGCGATGCAAAAGCATCTGCCACGACTCGACAGCCTCGGAGTGGACATACTCTGGCTGATGCCCGTGCAGCCGATCGGCAAGAAGAACCGCAAAGGCTCGCTCGGCAGCTACTACTCGATCGCCGACTATACGTCGACGAATCCGGAATTCGGCACCAAGACTGATTTCAAAGCGCTCGTCGGCGCCGCGCACGGACTCGGTCTCAAGGTGATACTCGACTGGGTGCCGAACCATACCGCGTTCGATCATCCCTGGACCACGCAGCACAAGAGCTATTACACGCTCCGGCCGGACGGATCGATCTCGGTGGCACGCGACAACGACGGCAAGGAGACCGACTGGACCGACGTCGCGGACCTCAACTACGACAACCGCGAGATGCGCCGCGCGATGATCGACGCCATGAAATGGTGGGTCGATTCGATGAACGTCGACGGCTTCCGCGTCGACGTCGCGTGGGGCGTGCCGTCGGATTTCTGGGCCGAGATGCGGCCGGCGCTCACCGCCGCTCGCGCGGACCTGTTCTTTCTGGCGGAAGCCGAGGATCCCAAGTTGCACCAATGGTTCGACATGACGTACGGCTGGGAATTCCACCACACGCTCAACGACATCACCAAAGGACAGAAGTCGACCACGGTGCTCGATGAGTACTTCGAGAAACAGGCGCGAACGTATCCCGCGGACGCGTTTCGGATGTACTTCACGAGCAATCACGACGAGAACAGTTGGCAGGGCACCGAGTTCGAGCGGATGGGCGCGAATCACCTGGCCGCCTTCGTGCTGGCCGCGACGATTCAGAACGGCATGCCGCTGCTCTACACCGGGCAGGAAGTGAGCATGAACAAGCGGCTGCGCTTTTTCGAGAAGGACACGGTAGACTGGAAGGGCCAGTCGCTGGCGGGCTTTTATCGAAGGCTTTTCGAGCTCAAGGAGAGTCAGCCTGCGCTGGCGAACGGCGCGTCGGGCGGAACGCAGAGTCGGATCGACATCAAGCTGACGAATGTCAAGGACCATCTCCGGGATGACAGCCGCATTTACGCTTTTGGGCGCGTGAAGGACTCGAATGTGGTCGTGGTCGTGGTGAATTTCGGAGACCAGCTTGCGAGTCTATCCGTGCCAGATACCAAATGGGCAGGGAATTATCGCGATATGTTCAACCGCTCCAATCCTGCGATGCTCGGAGTTCAGGGAGGTTATTTGCGCGTGCCCGCTCACGGTTACCGGGTCTTGGTTCGCGAATGAAAGCCGCTCCTCACTTGTTCCTCTCGGCGTGTTGGGCGCTCGTCGTTTCGTGCGGCAGCGCTACTCCGGCCCCGGCGCCGGCGCCCACGGGGCCCTACGAGCCGTCGAGCGCGCTCGGCGCGCTGTTCCACGACATTCAAATGGCGCGCGTATTTCCCGATGGGAAAACCTTCGTAGACGCCCGTCCGCGCAGTGCGCCGGCAGACATCGTCGCACGTTACGGGGCAGCGCGTCGAACGCCTGGTTTCGATCTCCGCGCGTTTGCCGAGCAGCAGTTCGAGATACCGAAGCCGGTTGGGGAAGCCTTTCAATCGGACATGACGCGCAGCATGGAGGACCACATTCGCGCGCTGTGGCCCGTGCTCACACGCGCGCGGGATACGGTGGATCCACGCTCCTCCCTGATTCCATTACCGAATCCGTACGTGGTACCTGGCGGGAGGTTCCGCGAGGTGTACTACTGGGATTCGTATTTCACGATGCATGGATTGGTCGAGAGCGGGCGCACGGACCTCATGGGGAACATGCTCGACAACTTCGCGCATCTCATCCGCACCGTCGGACATATCCCGAACGGCAATCGCACGTACTATCTCAGCCGCAGCCAGCCACCGTACTTCGCGGCCATGGTCGGATTATTGTACGCGAAAGCCGCCGACACCACCTCGGCGCTGAAGTATCTCGACGCGCTGGAGGCCGAGCACGCGTTCTGGATGAACGGTGTCGAGCGTCTGGCAAACGGCGAAGCGTATCGGCGCGTGGTGAAGATGAACAGTGGGGCGGTGCTCAACCGGTACTGGGACGATCGCGCCGATCCGAGACCGGAGTCGTATCGCGAGGACCATGAGCTCGCGCAACGCGTGCCGGAGGCAAGGCGAGCAACGTTGCATCGGCACCTGCGAGCCACGGCCGAGAGTGGATGGGATTTCTCGAGCCGGTGGATGCGCGATCCATCCGATCTGCGGACGCTCGAAACGACGGATCTCATTCCGGTCGACCTCAACAGCCTCTTATACAATCTGGAGCAGAGGATCGCCGGGCTGCACCTGTTCCGTGGGGCGCCGGGCGACCTGGAGATCGCCAGTCGCTTCGCCTCGGCCGCGAGCGAGCGGCGTCGCGCGCTGCTGGCCGCATCGTACGATTCCGCCAGCGGTTTCTTCTACGACGTGCGCTGGCGCACAAGTGAACGGGTGACCGATCGTCCAACGCTGGCTGCCGCCGAGCCGCTCTACTTTGGTCTCGCGACGCCGGAGCAGGGGCGGGCTGTGGCGGCACGGCTGGAGCGCGATTTTCTCAAGCCGGGCGGATTCGTCACCACGACGATTGCATCCGGCCAGCAATGGGACGCGCCCAACGGTTGGCCGCCATTGCAGTGGATCGCGATGGAGGGCGTGCGTCGCTATGGACGCGCTGACCTCGCGAATACGGCGCGCCAACGATGGCTCGAGCTCAATCGACGCATCTACCGCGCGACGGGGAAGATGACGGAGAAGTACGACGTCGTGGACCTAACGAGACAGGCTGGCGGCGGCGAATACCCGAATCAGGATGGCTTCGGGTGGACGAACGGCGTCGCACTCGCGCTCAGCGCGCAGGAACGAGGTCAAAGACAAGGGTCTGCATCGGATCGAGCGCTCGAACGGGCACGTAGTTACGGATACGTCCATCCGAGCCGACGCGCAGCGCTGCCGCCGCGCGTCCGCCGTACAGCGTCGTCGGAGAGTACAGTCCGGCCTTGAGCACCGCGTTCATGGACGAGAGGCTTACGGCGCTCGCGGTCTGGGCCAGGTTCGCGATCACGAGCACAGAACGGTCGCCGTCCCGGCGTAGGTAGGCAGCAACCGCGTCAGCAGAAGCGCTGAGAGGCACGAGCTCTCCAGCGCCGAGCGCGGAGTTGGCGCCGCGGAGGTGGATCAGCTTGCGATACAAGTGCAGCAGTGAGTTGCCGTCGGCCTCGAGCGCTTCGACATTCGTGGTCATGGAGTCCGGCTGCAGCGGCTCCCAGGGAACGCCCTTCGTGAACCCCGCGGCGGGTCCCCGCGTCCAGTGCATAGGTGTGCGCAGACGCGGATCCGGCTTGTTCCCCGTCATTCCGATCTCTTCGCCGTAATAGACGAAGGGCAGGCCAGGGAGAGTGAGCAGCAGAGACGCAGCGAGCTTGGCCCTGTTCACGTCGCCACCCAGATCCGTCAGCGTGCGTGTCTGGTCGTGGTTGCGCAGAAAAGGCGACCACCGGTCGGCAGGATACGCGCGCTGGAGTCGCAAATAGCCGTTGTACAGGTCCTTGGCAGAACCAGTGCGAACGGCGCGGAAGATCGCGTCCGAAAGCTCGAACGCGAAATGTGCGTCGAGTTGATCGGGATAGTAGGGAAGCATGGCGCCGACACTATCCCACACTTCGCCGACGGTGAACGCCGCCGGAGCGACGGAGCGGATGTGGGCGGCGTACTCGCGCAGCATCGCGTGCGTCCCCGGAGTCCCCGAGTACTTCCCGCCCTCTTCGACGAGATAGGGAATGGCGTCCAGGCGGAAGCCGTCGACGCCCGTCTCCTTCAGCCAGAAGGTCGCGACCTTCTTGGCTTCCTCGCGAACCGCCGGCGTCTCGTAGTTGAGATCGGGCATCCCGTGCCAGAAGATGCCGTAGTACCATTCGTCGCGCACCGGCGACTTGTGCCAGACGATGTGCTGGTCGCCCCATGGACCCTTCGCCTTCGGATCGGTCGTGGAGAAGCGGAACCAGGTGCGGTACGGCGACGTGGGATTCAGCAGCGCGTCCTTGAAGTACGGGTGCTCGTTCGAGGCGTGATTGAGCACCATGTCCACCAACACGCGAATGCCGCGGCGGTGCGCTTCGCGCACCAACCGCTTGAAGTCCTCGTTCGTGCCGAACTGCGGATTGACCCGGTAATAGTCGGTGACGTCGTAACCGTGATAGCTCGGCGACGCGGCGACGGGCATGAGCCAGATGCACCGCGCGCCGAGGTCCGTCTGTGTGGCGGGGTTCCCGTCGTTCACGTAGTCGAGCTTCGACGCCAGACCGTTGAGATCGCCGATACCGTCTCCATCGCTGTCATAGAACGAACGCACGAAGACCTCGTAGCAAACTGCACCCCTCCTCCAGTCGGCGGCCGCGTTCGACGCTTGCGTGGTCGCGGCCGTGGGAGTGGTGGAAATCAGCACAGCAGCAACGATCGCCGAAACATTGGCTGAATGCATGGGCAGAATTCCCAAGTTGAGATCGATCGGCGGGCGTCGCCTTTCTTGCATCGTCGAATTAGCGCCTCAACGCGTCGTTAGCGAGCGGGCACGGCCGTGCCATTGCCATTGCCATTGCGCGCGTCGCCCGCCGCTGGTATGATATATTATCATACCGGAGATGCCTGATGACAAAGACCAAGGTGGCGGTCACGCTCGACGCTGAACTCCTCGATGAACTCGATGAGTTGATCGCGGATCACCGATTCCCGAACCGGAGTCAGGCGATTGAGGCGGCGCTCGCCGACAAGCTGGCGCGTCTGGCGCGCACACGACTGGCGCGCGAGTCGGCAAGGCTAGACCCGCGCGAGGAGAAACGACTCGCCGAGGAAGGCGTGGGCGCGGAGCTGGGGGCTTGGCCCGAATACTGAGAGGTGAGATCCGGTGGGCGGATCTCAACCCGACCCGCGGCCATGAACAGGCCGGGGAACGACCGGTGCTCATCGTCAGTCACGACGTGTTCAACGAGCGCTCGGGAACTGTGATCGCGGTAGCGCTCACAAGCCAAGAACCTCGCGCCGGCTTTCCGCTGACGCTGGAATGCCACGCATTGGGTTTGCCAAAGCGCTCCTGGATCAAGATCAGTCAGATCCGTACCTTGGCGACCGAGCGGATCGGACGACGATTGGCCCGCGCGTCGGAAGAAGACCTGGCCCGCGTTGTCGAGGGCCTCAACGAAATCGTGGGGGACTGAACCCGAGGGTCGTCGCGCTTCGTCTAGCGCACGCGGGTCAGCACGAGATCCCACATCCGTCCCTGGCTGAAGTGCATGGCCGTGACGCGGCCCGAGCGATCGCGCGAGAACCACACTGCGTTGCCGCCTCGCGCAAATCCGTCGGGATACGTGGGACGCAGAGCGAGCGTCACGCCGGGTCTCGCGGAGTAGGTGAGCGAATCACCCGCGATTCTTACCTGATAGGTGACGCCCACTTCATCGCTACGATATGCACCCTCGAACGCCTGGAGCTGTTGGCGCGTGGGACTCCAGAATCGCTCCCCGGCAAACGCGTACGTCACCGTGTCGCCATCCGGCTGCACGATCCGAAGGCTCGTCGGTCCACCGTTGGGTGCCGCCGTGAAACGCCACCGCGTGCCATTTGGTAGCCAGAGCGAGCCGTCGGGCAGCGCGCGAAAACGGGCTAACGATTCGTTCGTCACTTCGAGCGCCGCGTACGTCCTCGAGTTCCGATAGACGCCGACGAATCGCGAGAGCGAAGCTGCATCCGCGCGGCTGGTGTCCACACCGGCAGGGCGAGGAAAACTCGAGATCAGCCGGTCGGCCAGTTGGCGGGCGTACGAGCCCGCGGCACCCTGTGTGGAGTTGCACAGGACGGCGATCGAGAGGTTGCCTTGATGGGGGTATCGGGCGAGAAATGTCGAGTAGCCGCCAGTCGAGCCGCTGTGCGAGATCTCGGGCACGCCCCGGTAACTGCCGACGACGACGCCGAGCGCATAGGTGATCTCGCGACCGTTCGTCAGACGCAT
Source organism: Gemmatimonadaceae bacterium (assembly GCA_040902075.1). GTDB lineage: Bacteria > Gemmatimonadota > Gemmatimonadetes > Gemmatimonadales > Gemmatimonadaceae > DASPMP01. The sequence continues at coordinate 6,730 of JBBDXZ010000144.1, read as the reverse complement.
CCGACGCGTGAGTGAATCAGTGAGACCCGCGGCGAGCTTGCTCTTGGCAAGTGCGTCGTTCCAGATGAGCCAATCGCCCACGGTCGTGAGCAGTCCGCCTGGGCCGACCACGCTCTCGAAGGGCATCTCCAGGTGCCACTCATTGTTCTCGCGTGAGTAGGCCTGCGCGCGGCCGGGCACGATCCGCGTGAAGTCGTCGCGCCACTGCGTGTGGGTCATTCCCAGAGGCCGAAAGATCCGCTCCTCCGAGAACTGCTGGAATGTCTTGCCGCTCACGCGCTCGACGAGCGTTTTCGCGATGGCATAGCCGGAGTTGGTGTACGAGTAGTGGTCGCCAACGGGATAGTTGAGCGTCCTCTGACGAAAGACGACTTCGAGCAGATCGTCTTGTGTATGTGCCCGCTGGCCACGCGGCCATCCAGCAGTAGCAACGAGGCTGCTCCATTCGCGCAAACCACTCGTATGCGTGAGGAGGTGCCGGATGGTGATCGGGCGATCGTACTCCGGCATCTCCGGGAAATACTTTCGCACCGGGTCGGCCAGATCGAGCTTGCCGTCCATGGCGAGCAGGACGACGGCGGTCGCGGTGAACTGCTTGGCGACGGAGCCCGACTCGAAGATCGTCTCGCCCGTGATGGGCGTTCCGGTCTCGAGATTGGCCATACCATATCCGCGGCGGAGCAGGACGCTGCCATCGCGCGCGACGCCCACGGCGCAACCTGGCGTGTGGGTGGAGTTCCACCGCGCGAAAACGGTGTCGGCGATGGCGGCGACGTCGCGCTGCTGCGCGAGGAGCGGAAAAGCCGCGAGGACTCCGAAGCCTGCGAGATAAAGAGGGCGCATAGGCGAAATGATCGCGCGCCAGAACAGGCGGCGCCAGCCCGACCACGCTGCTTTGGCGAGGAGCTATCGGGGTCGTGGTCTGGAAGCGGCCGGCTTGGAGGCGGCCGGCTTGGAGGCGGCCGGCCTGGGCGAATCCGGCTTGGCGATCTGGGTGACGTACGCGCCTCGCACGTCTGTCGAGCGCACCACGCCGTTCAGCGTCTGCTCGCCCGGCTTCGAGCCTGGCACCCACCGCAGCGCCACGCGCCCCCGGGCGTCCGTCACCGCGCGCGCCGGCGACACAATTCCTGACTTCGATGAGAAGCTCACCGGGGCGTCGGGAATCGGATTGCCGTAGACGTCGGTGACGACCGCATGGAGCCTCTTGGCCCCTGTTCGGGAGCGCTGATCCGACGGAACGTCATCGAAGGAAAGATTCGCCACCGCCCTCGGCGTCGCGAACGCCGTGAGCTTGAGCAGTTTCTTGATCCCGTCTACGTGAACCGCCAACGTGTGCCCGCCCGCTGATCGACCCAATGTCCAGCGCGTTCTCGCGAAGCCGAGTGAGTCGGCGCGCAGAGCGGTATCGGGAACGCTGCCGCCGGAGAGCGACAGCACCAGGGAAGCATGGGCGACGCCATTGCCGTTTGCGTCCACGACCCGAAGGACGACGGGCTGTTTCAGCGTGGCGCCGGCGCTGGCGCGCTGCCTGTCGCCACTCACGACTGCCACTTCAACTGGACTTCCCGCCAGCGCTGTCGCGCGGACAGTCACCGGCGGGATGCCGCCGCCGCGTCCCGCGGGACCGCCGCTCACCTGAGCCCGCACGCGCTGCGTTCCGGCCCTTTTCGAGAGCGTCCACCGTGCGCGCGCCACGCCAAGTGTGTCGGTGCGGGCAGCCATCGCTTCGACCAGGCCGTCGAGCGCGGTCCATTGCACGGGAACGTCGGCCAGCGCCCTACCGGTGGAGTCGGTCACGCGCACGGCGATGGAATCGGCGATGACGTCTCCCGCGCGTGCGCGCAGGTGCTCGACGATGGCCGCGACGCGTGTGTTGCTCGCGACGGGATCCGACTCGGCGACGATCGCGATGGCGCTGTCCACGTTCTCGACGCTGGCGAAAAGCGTCTGGCGACCGGGATAATCGCCGAGCGTCCACGTCGTGCGGGCGCGCCCGTCGGCGTCAGTGAGCGCGGTGGCGGGATCGACTTTGCCGGCGCTTCCCCCGTCCAGGCGAAAGCTCACGGTTTTCCCGGCCGCCGGTGCGCCGCGCCGAGTGACGACGCGAACGACCAGGGGCTGCGCGAGCGCGCGTCCCGCAAGGGCGCGCTGATTCGCCCCCGACGCGAGATCGATGGCGGCGGCCGTGGCGACGACAGAAACGGGAATGTATCCGGCGGCACCCTCGATCTTGGCGCTCACCACGCTCCTGCCAGCGAGTCGACCGCGCAGAACCCCCTTGGAGTCGAGAGCGGCGACGCTGCTGTCGTCGATGTGCCAGGCGGCGCCGGCCTGGACAATGCGATGTCCCCGAGCGTCCAACGCGCGGGCACGGAGCTGAATGTCCGCTCCCTCGAGCAGGACGACACCGGTGTCACCAGCGCTGCTCGACACCACTACCCCCGCGACGCGCTGCTTGACGACGATTCGCGAGTGCGTGACGAGCGAGCCGACGATGACGGTGACGGTCGTCTGCCCAGGACCGCGCGCGATCACCGAGCCGTCCGGGCCAATCGTCGCGACCGTCGAATCTCCCGTGGTCCAGACGGGACGCGCGCCAATCAGGATGCTGCCGTATCTATCCGCGATCGTAGCGGCGTAATGGACCGTGTCGCCGATGGCGCTGGCCGTGTCGATCGGCGGGTCCACACGGACCGCTGCCGCGCCGAGATTCCCGATGGACTGATGCGCCTCGGACTGCCCGAGCACCCCATACGAATACAGCGCGGAGATGATGCTCACGATGGCCGCCCCCGTGGAGGCCGCCACGGCTAGGCCCTTATGGGCGCTGTGAAACCAAGACGATTTCGCGCCTATCCGGGGAGTCTGCCGCATTCATGTAAAGGACTGGACGGACCCTGATTTGTCACGGGGAAGGGTGCGAATTGGCCGGTGATGGCGGTCACAGCTAGAATCCGCCGTCATGCGTTATCCGCGTCTCATAACGGCGTTTGCGGTCGTTGCGCTCTGTGCTTTGGCTGTCGCCTACGCCAACAGGGTGCCCGCGGTCGTGCCGGCGGAGGCCCCGCCCGAGGTGTTCTCGGCGGAGCGGGCCATGGTGCACGTGACGGAGATCGCACGGCGTCCGCATCCGATTGGGAGTGCGGAGAATGCCCGCGTGCGGGAATATCTGCTCGCACGACTCACCACACTTGGCCTCCAACCGCAAGTCCAGGAAGCGACCGGGGTAAGCACTCGGTTTCCGGTGAGTGGACGAGTGCGGAACGTCGTGGTGCGCGTGCCCGGGTCGCCGCCGGGTGGACTCGGCGTGTTGCTCGTCGCCCACTACGACGGAGTGCCGGCCGGCCCCGCGGCCAGCGACGACGGATCGGGCACTGCTGTGCTGCTCGAGACGCTGCGCGCCCTCAGGGCGGGCGTTGCGCTGCGGCACGACGTCATTGCGCTCTTCGCGGACGGGGAGGAGGCAGGACTGGTTGGCGCCGCGGCTTTCGCGCGCGAGCACTCCTGGGCGAAGGACGCCGGCGTCATCATGAACTTCGACGCGCGCGGCACGCGAGGCCCCTCGCTGATGTTCGAGACCGGAGCAGGGAACCTCGACGTCGTCCGCGTGCTCTCGGACGTGCGTGGGGTTCGGGCGACGTCGCTGAGCACGACTGTGTACCGCAGGCTGCCGAACGACACCGATCTTTCGGAGTTGGCCGTGCTCGGCCGGCCGGCGCTCAACTTCGCGTTCATCGGCGGCGTCCCGCGGTATCACACATCGGAAGACGACGTTAGCCATCTAAGTCGCGGAAGCGTGCAGCACCACGGCAACCAAGCGTTGGCGCTAGCGCGCGCTTTCGGCGACGCTCCGCTGCCCCGGCCCACGACCACGGATGCGGTCTTCTTCGACGTGCCGTTGTTCGGACTCGTCGTATACCCAGAGAGTTGGGCACTGCCGCCCGCGTTGCTGATGCTCGCGCTGGTGATCGGCGCGGCCGCAACGCTTCGACACCGCGACACCAACTGGATCAGAGGCGTATCGCTTGGCGCGCTGGCGATGCTTGGTTCGACGGTGGTGTGCGGGATGATCGGTGTCGGGGTTGGTGCGGCGCTCCAGGCGCTCCACGCCGCGCTGCCACGTGGTGGTGCGCCGGCGTGGAGCTGGCTATACGCCGTCGCCGTCGCGCTTTTGAGCGTGGCTGTCGTGAGTGCGTGCTACGCCTTGGTCCGGCGATTCGCGTCCGCGTGGGCTGCGTGCGTGGGCGCGCTCCTCGTTCTCGCGCTCGCGTCCGTGTTCATCGCAGCGCGAATGCCTGGATTCAGCTTTCTCTTTACCTGGCCGCTGCTGCTGCCCGCGGTCGCGGCCATCGTGAGTCTACGTCAGTCGCGGCCGCGGGCCTCCCGCGTGATGATGTGGGGGAGCGCCATCGTCGTCATCTTCCTGCTGGTCCCCACGGTCTATTTGATGGTATGCGTCGCGCTCGGCCTCTACGCAACGGGAGCGGCCGTGCTGGGGGCATTCACGGCGATAGGAACCTGGCTCCTTGCTCCGCAAATGGAGCTCGTCGCTGGCGAAAATCCGTGGCGCGCGCCGCTCGTCGCTGCCATAGCCGGTGTTGCGGTGGTCGCTGCCGGGGTCGCAACGGTGCGCACCGACGCAAGACATCCCGCGGGCGTCGCGCTCGTGTACGCCGTCGACAGCGACTCGCTCACGGGTTGGTTCACCGGCACGGCCTCGACGGCAGGGGCGAGGAGGTGGCTCGAGAATGCGCTCGGGTCATCCATTCCACAGAGCCCGCCATTCAGACCTCCCGCCTGGCTGGCGCGCAGCTACCCGGTGCGTCGCATCGTTCCCGCCCCAGTCGGGGCGGTGACTCCGCCGACGGCTACGCTCGTCAGCGACTCGACCGGAGCGAACGGCTCGCGCATCGTGACGTTGCGCATCGTCCCTGATTCCGGTACTCGATCAATTGACATGGACGCCGCGCCGGGAATGGTGCTGAATGCGGCCGTCGACGGACGAACCGTGAGCACAACGCGATATCGCCGCCAATCGGAGTCCTGGGGGCTCGAGTATTTCGCTCCGCCGGACAGCGGGTTCACACTACGGCTCGAATTGCGTCCGGGCGCGTCCGGCGAGCTGACGCTCCTCGGGCGACGAGCGGGCATTCCGACGTTACAAGGGATTCGCCCGCCATCGCGTCCGCCCGGTCTGATCCCGATCCAATCGGGAGACATGACGATCGTATTTCGCAGGGTACGGCTCTAACCCGGCACTACGTAGCCACTACGTACTACCCGAGCGTGGCTAAGCAGTTTGACGCATAGTTCCAGCCTCCGAGCAGCGGCACAGTGTGGGTGCTCACCACGATAAGCACATCACACTTGCTCGGAGGCTTTCATGTTCCACCTCACTTCCACCGCACGGGTGCTTGGAATCGCGCTCGTCGGGGCGTCTGTCGCCTGTTCGGACGCGACCATTCCCACGTCGCCTGTTGCGTTGGGCAGCGCTGGCCGTACCACGGCGTCCGTGTCCGAAGGACGCGGCGTATTTCAACGCTATGCGGCGATTGGCACGAGTGTCAGCATGGGCTGGGCGTCGGACGGCGGGTATGCGGCGGCCCAGGTGGACGCATGGCCCGCGCAGCTCGCGCGCATGGCGCACCGGGAAATGACGCTGCCATTGATCGGCGGCGAGGGTTGCCAGGCTCCGTTGGCGGCGCCCCTCATTTCGTTTCGCCGCACCAATGGCAGGTCGGTAGCGGATCCGCGTGGCAGTAATCCTTGTGCGGCGAACGAAGAAGGAGTGGTGCTGCCGAGCCAAAATGTGGCCATCGTAGCGGCCACGACACGAGACGCCATCTTCACCACGCCCGAGTCAGCCAGCGATCCCAACACGGCGCCCGTCTACGCGCGCGTCCTGGGACCTGGCCAGTCGCAGCTCACCGCTGCTTTGAGTCAGAACCCGAAGATCGTCACCGTGGAGCTGGGAGCCAACGAAGTCTTAGCGGCGAGAAATGGTGCCGTCACGTCGCTGACCCCGGTGCACGAATGGGCGCCCTTGTACACGCAGCTCGTGAACAGTGTGGCCGAAGTCGCGAAGCACGGGTTGCTCGTGGGGCTCACCCACGAGGTGGCGACATTCCCCGGGTTCCGCTTTGGCTCGGAGCTATACGACGATCGTGCCGCGTTCGCGGCGGCGTTCCATGTCACCGTCGCTCCCGACTGCAACGCCAGTCAGAACCTCTTGTTCGTGCCGGTGCGCGTCCCGGCGGCCGTTGCAGAGGGCCTGACGCGACGTGCTCGAGGGTTTCCGCCCGCTACCCTGAGCTGCGCCGGCCATCCCTTGCCGGCGGTCCAGGACTACGTCCTCACGCCGGCCGAAGTGGCCGTCATCAAGGCGCAGTTGGCTGAGATGAATGCGTACATCGCGGCCGAGGCGGCACGCGTTGGCTTTGCCCATGCCGAGCTCGAGGCCTTCTTCGGAAGGAGCGATCTCAAGGCGCGATTCAGCGTGGTGACGCTCATGACGACGGGCTCGCCGTACGGCCCGCTGATGAGTCTCGACGGCATCCACGCCAACGCTGCTGGCCAGCGCATCATCGCCGAAGCGGCTGCTCGGGCGCTGGACGAGCGCTACGGGTTCGGGATTCTGACCTCTGCGGCGATGATAGCGTCGCGGTAGAGGGGCTAGGTGGTAGGTGGTAGGTGGTAGGTGGTAGGTGGTAGGTGCTAGGTGCTAGGT
>JBBDXZ010000143.1:0-13060 GCA_040902075.1 Gemmatimonadaceae bacterium | reverse complement strand
AAGAGATGCTGAACGACAAAGAGCAGAAGATCGCGCGTCCGCGCCAGATCTACGTTGGACCGCCGGAACGGCCGTACAAGGGAACGCTCACGAACAAATTTCCGCGAACGCGCAAGTAGGAAATAGGGAACGGGGAACGGGGAACGGGGCAACTTCAACTGCGGGAAGAGGGAAGGGGAAGGGGAATAGGGAAGGTGGGTTCCCACTCACCTTCCCTTGGTCTTTCCCTTTTCCCGCTTTTGCAGTTGCCCCTTTCCCCATTCCCTATTCCCTGTTCCCGACTTGCACTGTGCGCGAACCGGGCACTCCGCGCACCTCGCCACGCGCGCTGTACACACCAGGGCCCCCAGCTCCATCAGCGCCTGGTTGTGCGTCCACGTCGCGCGTCCCGTGCGTGGCAGTATCGACTCGGCGATCGCCCACAGCTTTTTCCGCCCGTGCGACGTCTTGAAGTCCGCCCTCGGCGCGAAGACGCGTTTCAGAACCCTGGCGACGTTCGTGTCCACCAGCGCCGCCCGCTGCTCGAACGCGAACGACGCCACCGCGCCCGCCGTATACGGCCCGATGCCCGGCAGCGCGCGCAACTGCGATGGCTCGGAGGGCAGCTCCGAGACCTGGCGCGCGAGTGCGTGCAGGTTGCGAGCACGCGCGTAGTAGCCGAGTCCCTCCCAGCTCTCGCGCACCTGGCGTGGCGGCGCTTTGGCCAGCGCGTCCATGGTCGGAAATCGCTCCAGAAACCGGTCGTAGAAAGCGACGACACGTGATACTTGCGTCTGCTGCAGCATCGCTTCCGACACCAACACGCGGTACGGGTCGCGCGTCTTCCGCCAAGCCAGCGCGCGCCCGTTCACGTTGAACCACACTCGCAGCGCGCGACTGAATCGCGACGCACGAGCGGGGTCTACTTTCAAGGCGCCCAGGTTGGCGGAATCGGGGTGGCGGCGAACAGTCCGTCGCGGACCCCAACCCGATGCGCGAGGACGATCCCGATCCCGACGCTCGCGATCCCCGCGGCCACCCGCACGGCGCGCTCGACGGACAACGCTCGCGTCGAGCTCAGTCGCATTGGCAACGTCAGCGCCGCCGTCACGAGCGCCATCCCAGCGATCGTGCCGAGACAAAAGCAAACCAGGTACATCGCCGCCGCGAGCGCCGTGCTCGTTGTCCCGAGGACGAGCAGCGCCAGCACAGCGGATCCAGCGAGTCCGTGCATGACGCCGATCAAAAGCGGCCGCGTCGACGAGCGGACAGGCTCGCGCCGGCGCATGAGCAGCGCCCTGGCTCCCAGCGCAACGAGCATGATGGCGACGAGGAATTCGAGCGCGAGCGCGATGCGCACCGGCATTGGAAGCCTGAACAGAACCAGCGCACCGCCCACGACCAGTACGCTCGCCGAATGGCCAGTCCCCCATGCGGCGCCGATGAGCGCCGCGCGCCGCGCCGAGCGCCCACCGCCGGCGATCGTGCCGACGGCGGCAACATGGTCGGCGTCGGTCGCGTGCTTCACGCCGAGGACGAATCCGAACGCGAGCGCTGGGAGGAGCGTCATATTGAAGGGTTGGCGACAAGATAATTGCGTGTCATCTTCCACGCCCATGCCGCGTTTGGTCGGTTGGACACGTCCGTTGGCCGTCGCTGGCGTGCTCGCGATGCCTTGCGTGCTCGCAGGCGCCGCTGCTCCCCTCCGCTTCGTCGCCCACACTGGCCTGAAACGCAGTGAGCCGGCAAAGAACAGCCGGCTGTCGGTCGCGCCCGCGCGAATCTCACTCTGGTTCACCGCGCGCCCGCAATTGGTGCTCTCGCGGATCCGTCTCACCGGTCCGTCAGGCGCGATTCCGCTCGGTCCGATCGTCGCGGACACCGGTTACTCGCTGCACGCCAGCATTCCGCGGACGCTCGGCCCCGGCGATTACCGCGTGCAGTGGCAGACGGCCAGCGCGGACGGCCATCCGATTCGGGGCGAGTTCACGTTTGCGGTGATCGGGCAGACAGCGGAGGCCGCGGTGCCTTCGGCACCAAACGAGTCCGCGCACGCGAGCCACCAACAGGCAGCGGCGGCAGAGGCACCCCGCGACCATTCGGAGTACAGGTCCGCGCGGTGGCTCGAGTTCGTCGCCCTGCTCACGGTGTTGGGTGTACTGGCCTTCAGGCATGGTGTCCTTCCTCCACTCGCCGCGCGCGGCGTGCCAACCGCCGACGCCGCCGATCGGGCGCGTCGGCTTGGGCAGAACGTGCTGGTGGTGTACGCCATCGCGGCGGTCGTACGCCTCTACACGGAGTCCGTCGCTCTTCACGGAGCCGAGGAGGCGCTCGGCGCGGGCGTCCTGATGCCGCTACTGACGGCAACGGTGTGGGGCGTCGGATGGATCCTCGGCGTGGTCGGCGCGATGCTCCTGTTGATCGGCTGGTTGGTGTCGAAGCGGAGCGTCGCCATCGGGACTCCACTCGCGTTGACCGGGGCGCTCGGAATGGTCCTCTCGCCAGCGCTCTCGGGACACGCGGCGGCGAGCAGGCATTTTGTGCTCAGTGTGACGCTCGACATGCTCCACGTCGTGGCCGCGGGTGTGTGGCTTGGGGGGTTGCTCATGGTCCTCGTGGCTGGTGTACCCGCCATGCGGCGATTGACGAACGGGAATCAGGACGCCGCCGTGAGCGCGCTCGTCAACTCCTTCCACCCGCTCGCGCTTTTCTGCGCACCCATCGTCGTCATCGCGGGACTGGGCACGAGCTGGACTCGACTCGGCGGGTTCGGCGCGGTCTGGTCAACCGAGTACGGTCGAACGTTGTTGCTCAAGGTTGGTCTCGTCGCGCTCGTAGCGGGGATGGGGTTGTACAATTCGCTCCGCGCGCGCCGCCGGCTGGGCAGCCCGGAAGGAACGCGTCGCTTTCGGGCTACGGGGGCGATCGAGATTGCGGTTGCTGCGCTGGTGGTTGTGGCCACCACGTTTCTCGTGGGAACGCCGGTCCCGAGCGACATGGTATCGCCGTGACGACGCAGATCGGGCCGTCACCGATGACGCTCGAAGCCATGCCGCCATGGCCCATCACCTTCCAGGATGTGCTGCACGCGCAAGAACGACTCGCACCGTATCTGTCGACGACGCCATTGCGTCATTATCCGCTGCTCGACGCACTGATGAGAGATGGCGCGTCGCTCCTGGTCAAGCACGAGAACCACCAGCCGACCTGTTCGTTCAAAGTCCGCAACGGCCTGTCATTCATCACCGGACTCTCGTCGGACGAGCGCGAACGCGGAGTGGTGGCCGCGTCCACCGGCAACCATGGCCAGGGCATCGCGTATGCGGCGTCGCTGCTTGGCGTGCGCGCGACCATCTGCGTACCGGTGGGGAACAACCCCGAAAAGAACGCGGCGATGCGCAGCTGGGGCGCCGCGGTCGTCGAGGAAGGACGCGACTACGACGAATCGGTTGATGCGATGCTTCGCATTTCGCACGAGCAGGGCATGGCGGTCGCGCACTCGACGAATGATCCGCGTGTCGTCGCTGGCGCGGCAACGATGAGCCTCGAGATGATCGAGCAGTCGGGAGGCCTCGACGCGATCGTCATCGCCGTGGGTGGGGGATCGCAGTCGGTTGGCGCCCTCACCGTGGCCCGCGAGCTCGCTCCGAAGCTCGAGGTTTTCGGCGTCCAGGCCGCCGGCGCGCCGGCGATTCATGACTCCTGGCAGGCGCGGAATCCAATGAAGACGGCACGCGCGGATACGTTCGCCGAGGGCGTCGCGACGCGTCAGCCGTACGCACTGACGTATTCGACGCTGTGTGAGGGACTCGCGGGGTTCACCACCGTGACCGACGCCGAGCTGGCGGAGGCAATTCGCACCATTCTCAAGCTCACGCACAATCTCGTCGAAGGCGCCGGAGCGCTCGGCGTCGCGGGCGCCCTCAAACTCCGCGACCAGCTCCGAGGAAAGCGCGTGGGCGTGATCTTTTCCGGCGGAAACATCGACACCGCCGTGCTGCGACGGATCCTGAACAGAGAACTCTGAAAGAGGGAAGAGGGAATAGCGAAGAGGGAATAGGGCAACTACAACAGCGGGAAGGGGAAGGGGAAAGGGAGAAAGGAAAGAGTTCGCCGCGCTCTTGCTCGCCGGTCTTGTCCGTCCCTACGCGGCAACAAACGCCGCTGTTCCCTTTCCCTTTCCCGTTCCCGTTCCCTTTCCCGCTCCTGTAGTTGCCCTCTTCCCCATTCCCTGTTCCCTATTCCCTTGCCATAAACTCGCGAACCATCGTGCGCCTTTCGTTGTCACAGAGGATATGAGCTTCGCAAGCCTGGCACAGGACCTCAAATACGCGATCCGGGGACTGAGGACAAAGCCAGCCTTCGCCAGTGCGATCGTGTGCACGCTCGGCCTCGGCATCGGGGCGAACGCGGCGATGTTCGGCGTCGTCGACCGACTGCTCTTCCGGGCGCCGCCATTGATGCGAGAGCCCACAACCGCCCATCGCGTCTACCTGTTCCAAACCTTCCGGGGCAAGGAGCGCGCGTCGACCGGCGGACAGTACGCGCGCTACGCTGACGTCAAACGGTGGACCCGGTCGTTCTCCAGTGTCGCTGGTTTCACGGCACAGGATCATGCGGTTGGGCTCGGCGACGCGACGCGGGAGATGCGCATCGGCATCGTCAGCGCCAGCTTCTTCGGTTTCTTCGACGCCCCTCCCGCGATCGGCCGCTATTTCTCGGCAGCGGAGGACACGCCTCCCACCGGAGCTCCAGTCGTCGTCCTGAGTCACACAATGTGGCAGTCTCAGTACGGCGGGCGTCGCGACGTCCTCGGCACGAGGGTTCAGATCGGGCCCACGCTGTACACCGTCATCGGGGTCGCGCCGAAAGGCTTCGTCGGCCTGTGGCCCGACAGGCCGCCCGCTGCGTTCATCTCGCTCACGAGTCACGGTGACGCCCAGCGCGGCGGGCGGTCAGTCAGGCCGATGTCCGCCTGGTGGGAGACGTACAGCTGGGGATGGCTTGCCGTGATGGTGCGTCGCAACCCCGGAGTCACGCTCGAAGCGGCGAACGCGGACCTCACGAACGCGTTCCTCAAGAGTCTCGACGCGCAGCGCGTAGAACAGCCCACGAGCACCGCGGCGACACCGCTGGATCTCATGCGTCCGCGCGCGGAGGCCTGGTCGATTCTGCCCGACCGCGGACCGAACGCCGGAGCGGTTTCCAAGGTGGCGCGCTGGGTGGGTGGCGTGTCGTTCATCGTGCTCCTCATCGCGTGCGCGAACGTCGCCAACCTGCTGCTCGCCCGCGCGCTCCGGCGCAGACGCGAGATCGCGCTGCGGCTCGCGCTGGGCATGAGCCGGGCGCGGCTCACTTCACAGTTGCTGACCGAGAGTGTGCTGCTGGCGTTGCTCGGGGGCGTGGCGGGGTTGAGCATCGCCCACTGGGGCGGCACGGCGCTGCGCGCCGCTTTCGTGGAGCGAAGCGAGGCACCCGCCGGCTTGAGCGACCCGCGCACCGTACTTTACGCCACTGCCGCCGCCATCGGCGTCGGTCTGCTCACGGGTCTTGCCCCGATCTTCAGCGCGGGTCGTGTCGACCTGACATCGGATTTGAAAGCGGGTGCGCGCGAAGGCACCTCCGGCCGCTCGCGGACGCGTGTCGCGCTGCTCGTGATCCAGGGGACGCTTTCCGTCGTGCTGCTCGTCGGCGCCGGGCTGTTCGTGCGCAGCCTCTGGAACGTGCAGTCGATGCGCTGGGGCTACGACGTCGATCCGGTGCTCGTCGTGGGGACGAACATGCGCGGCACGACATTGGACAGCGCGACCCTAGCGGCTCTGTGGGAACGGCTGCTCGCGGCCGGCAAGGCCATTCAGGGAGTCGAGAACGCAAGCCTTCAAGACGCGGTGCCGTTCTGGAACACATCGAGCACCAGTCTCTTCGTCGAAGGCATCGACACGGTCAGCCGGCTGGGGCAGTTCAATTTCAACAAGATTTCGCCGGAGCACTTCGCGACGGTCGGCACGCGCATCATCCGGGGACGCGGCATCTCGCGTGACGACGTCGCCGGCGCGCCGGGCGCGATGGTGGTGAGCGAATCGATGGCGAAGACGCTGTGGCCCGGCAAGGACGCGATCGGCCAGTGCATCCGAGTGAGAGCGGACACGATGCCGTGCACCTACGTGGTTGGCATCGCCGAAAACATCAAGGCCGGCAATCTGACCGAAGATCCCAGTCACTACTATTACGTGCCGGCGACACAGGTCGTCCGGACGCAGGGGCTGTTCGTCCGCACGCGTGGCAATGCGAAGAAGCTGCAGGAGACGGTTCGGCGGCGACTCCAGCGCGAGATGCCAGGCGCGTCGTACGTCACGGTCATGCCATTCAGCGACATCGTCGGGTCGCAAAAACGATCGTGGAATCTGGGCGCGACGATGTTCACCGCGTTTGGCGTTCTCGCGCTCGTGTTGGCCGCCATTGGCCTCTACAGCGTGATCGCGTACAACGTGGCCCAGCGTACGCACGAGCTGGGCGTGCGGCGCGCGCTCGGCGCGCAGACGGGCGACGTCGTCCGCATGGTCGTCGTCGACGGAGTACGTCTCGCGAGCATCGGAATCGCCATCGGCGTCGCGCTCGCGCTGGGGGCGGGACGCTGGGTGCAGCCGCTGCTCTTTGGCGTGTCGCCGAAGGACCCGTTCGTCTTCACGCTCGTCGCGACCGTGCTGGTCGCTGTGGCGATTGGTGCCAGCTGGCTGCCGGCGCTACGTGCCTCGCGCGTCGACCCCAATGTCGCGCTGCGTACAGAGTAGGGAATGGGGAATGGGGAAAAGGGAATAGGGCAAAAACAACAGTGGGAAAGGGAAAGGGAAGGGGAAAGGGAATAGCGGCAATCAATTGATGGTGCTCGGCGCTCGATGGAGTTGCACCGTACGGAATGCAAAAAGCGCCGATTCGCGATTATCGCGATCTGATCGCGTGGCAGAAGGCGATGGACTTGGCGGTCGCGTGCGAAAAAGTCTGCGTGGAGCTTCCTGCGAGAGCGTCGAGCCTCGTGACGCAGATTCGACGAGCTGCGGTGTCGATCCCGGCCAACATCGCTGAGGGCAATGGTCGCTTTTCGCGTCCGGATTACCTCAAACACCTATCAATCGCGAACGGATCCGTAAGAGAGCTGGAAAGCCACCTCGAGTTCGCCAAGCGCGCTTATGGTCGAACCGAAGCGATCGAGGCCTCGCTAAAACTGGCTCTTGAGGTTTGCAAGTTACTCGCCGGTCTTGTCCGGGCCCTACGCGGCAAAAAAAAGCCGCAATGATCCATTCCCCTTCCCTTTCCCTTTCCCTTTCCCGCCGTTGTAGTTGCCCTATTCCCTATTCCCCATTCCCTATTCCCTGTCAGGACACCTTTCGCGTCTTGCGGCGAAGGAAGTCCATCAGGATGAACTGACCTAGCGTCATCGTCGTCGTGAAGTACGCCTTGCCGCGACAGATCTCCGACACTTTTTTCACGAACTCCACCAAGGCGCGATCCCGGGCGAGCATGAACGTGTTGATCATGATGCCGCTTCGGCGGCACAGGGAGACTTCGCGCAGCGTTTGCGCGATCACCGTCGTATCGAGCCCGAACGAATTCTTGTAGATCTGTCCGTTCGGCATCGTCAGCGCGCTGGGCTTTCCGTCGGTGATCATGATGATCTGGCGCATGTCCTTCTTCTGCGCGAGCAGCAGGCGCCGAGCGAGCTTGAGACCTTCCGCCGTATTGGTGTGGTACGGCCCCACCTGCGCGGAGGCGAGCGCCGCCAGGGGGATTTCCTCAGCCGAATCGTGGAACAGCACGACCTTCAGCGAGTCGCCGGGGAACTGCGTGCGGATGAGGTGCGTCAACGCCAGCGCGACCTTCTTCGCCGGCGTAAAACGATCTTCGCCGTACAGGATCATCGAGTGCGAGCAGTCGAGCATCAGGACCGTCGCGCACGATGAGCGATACTCGGCTTGGTGCACCATCAGGTCGCTGTACTCGAGATTGATTGGCACAGTTACCTGGCCGTGGCGGGCGAGCGCTCGCTTGAGCGTCTCGGTGACGTCGAGGTTCATCGTGTCGCCGAACTCGTACTGCTTGCTCCACCCGTCCGTCTCGATGCCGGTTGCGAGGTAGGGCGTGTCGTGGCTGCCGAAGCTCGATTTTCCGAAAGACCCGAGGAGGTTGCGAAGCGTTTTATAGCCGAGGAAGTCCATACCCTTCTCGGTCAGCGAGAACTGCACATCCCGCGCGGCCGCTCGCGCCACGCTACCCGGCCCTTCCATCTGCTCATGTCCTGCGGGCATCTGTGGTGGCTGGGACACATTGAGGTAGCCCTCCTGAACCAGCCGCTGCACCAGATCGTCCAACAGCTTCGCCAGCTGCGCCTGAGACTCGGGCGTTCCTTCGCCGCGCAGCGCCTGAAGCATTTCCGGCGTGAACTGATTCGATGCCATGAGCGCGTCGATGATCGCCTGGCGGAGCGCGTCCATCGACCGGTCGCCGTCGTCTCCGAAGTCGAAGCCGAAGCGCGACGGATCGCTGCCTCCGGCGAAGCCGGACTGCAACAGGAAATCGGCAAGCTTGTCGAGCAGCGATTGCAGATCCACCGCGTCGGCGAGCTCGGGACTGAACTTTGAGTACGTGTGAGAGCGCACGCGTTCAGGATACTAGGTGGTAGGTGCTGGGTGCTAGGTGCTAACTGCTAGGAAATAGGTGCTAGGGGCTGGGGAAAGAGCGTGGCTCCTAGATTGATGTGCCGCACCTAGCACCCAGCACCCAGCACCAGCACCCAGCACCCAGCACCCAGCCCACGTGCCCTCACTAAATCCCTTCAGCGTGCTTCAGCGACACCGGAACTTCCGACTGTTCTGGTTTGGCCAGACCCTGTCGCTGATCGGATCGTGGATGCAGAGCATGGCGCAGGGATGGCTCGCGCTCGAGCTGACGAACAACGCCTTCCTGGTTGGCCTGGTCGTCTCCGCGGGATCGCTTCCCGTAGTGCTCTTCTCGATGCACGCGGGGGTCCTGGTGGACCGCTACGAAAAGCTGCGCCTCGTGAAGCTCTGCCAGTCGCTCCTGCTGCTCGAGGCGGCGCTGCTGTTCGGGTTCACCTGGTCGGGACACATCTCGATCGGTTGGCTCCTGCTGTTCGCTACGGCGCAAGGCGTGATCAGCAGCATCGAGATCCCCGCGCGGCAAACTTTCATCGTCGAGCTCGTGGGACGCGAGGATCTTCCTCAGGCGATCGCCCTGCAATCGAGCGGATTCAACCTCGCGCGCATTGTCGGTCCGGCGCTCGCGGCCGTCGTCATCGCGAAGCTCGGCATTGCGTGGGCGTTCGGTATCAACGCGCTGAGCTACGTCGCGGTGCTGATCAGTTTGTTCATGATGACGCTCCCGGACTGGCTGCCCAGCGCACATCTCATCAGTCCCTGGGAAGGGATCCGCGAGAGCCTGCGCTACATGCGCGATACGCCTCTCGTGGCGGCACTCATGAAGCTCGTGACCGTCCACTCGATCATGGGAGTGCCGTACCTGGTCCTCATGCCGGTGTTCGCGCGCGACCGCCTCGGGCTCGACGCGAGCGGCTACGGTCTGCTGCTGGCGAGCGTTGGGATCGGCGGGCTCGTCGGAGCGTTGGCGCTCGCCGCGCAAGCCGGCAGACAGGCGGGCAATCGCACGCTCGTTGCCGCGACCTTCGGGTATCCGACCGTGCTCGTGTTGCTGTCGTCCGTCACGAGCGTCCGGCTCGCGTACGTGCTGCTCTTTCTCGCCGGTGTGGGAATGATCATCAATGGCGCGGTGACGAACGCCATGCTCCAACACATCGTTCCCGATGCGCTTCGTGGCCGGCTCATGGCGGCGTACTCCTTCGTGGTCGTGGGGCTCGCACAGTCCGTCGGCTCTCTGCTCGCCGGAATTGCCGCCCGCGCCTTCGGCGTGCAGTGGGCCATCACCATCGGAGCCGTCGTGATGCTGGGCTATGCGTTTCACGCCTTCCGGCAGCCTGCGCTGCGTCATCTCGTAACCCGCGCGCCCGCCGCCTCGTAAGATTAGAAGGCGATGTATTCCACCTGTCTGTTCTGCAACGAAGACCTCGGTAAAAACGAGGTCATCGAGCATTTTCCTATCGGCCGCCGGCTCGCCTACGACGCCGCGAAAGGGCGACTGTGGGTGGTGTGTCGCAAGTGCGAACGATGGAATCTGACGCCGCTCGAAGAGCGCTGGGAAGCCATCGAGGAAGCAGAGCGGCTCTTCTCGGACACGCGTCTTCGCGCTTCTACCGACAACATCGGCCTCGCGAAACTCCGCGAGGGACTGGAGCTCGTTCGCATTGGCACCGCGCTCCGTCCCGAGATGGCCGCATGGCGGTACGGCGATCAATTCGGACGGCGACGCCGGAACCACATCCTCCTCACCAGCGCTGGCGTCGCCGTGGTCGGCGGACTCGTCATCCTGGGACCTGCCACCGGAATCATCGCCGGCGGCGGCTGGGGTATTTGGCAGGGGATCAGCCAGCTCCATGGCTGGTACGACCGCCGGAGGGTTCGCGTCCGGCTCCGTCTGCCTGACCACGAGACGGTCGTGCCAATTCGCAAGAAGCAGTTGCAACATGCGGCGCTCGTCACCGTGAACGAAGAATGGGCGCTCCGCGTGAGCCTGAAGAAACCGGCCCAGCCTTTCGAGGCCGACACCGTGTCGGGAATCCCTCGGTCAGTTCTCTTCACCGGACGGGAAGCGCTGCACGCGGCGGCGAAGCTGCTTCCGGCCATCAACGAGAAAGGCGCGAAAACCGATGAGGTTCAGTCAGCCGTCACGTTGATCGGTGAGGTCGCGGACCCCGCGACGCTGTTCAACCGCTACGCCGGTGCGCCGCCCCGACCGGGCCGACGCCGGACCAGCGAAGAGTTGGGAGCGGGCCACCGCTTCGATCGATTCCCCAAGGAAGTGCGACTTGCGCTCGAGATGGCGGCGCATGAAGAGCAGGAGCGTCGCGCGCTCGAGGGTGAGCTTGCGCTTCTCGAAGCGGCGTGGCGTGAAGCGGAGGAGGTGGCGAAGATCGCCGACGACATGTTCATTCCCGACGACACGAACGCGCGCCTGGAGACGCTCAAGAGGGAAGGTTGAACCGTTTCCGCGCGGCGAGTACCACCAGATCGGCCGCGGTCGCGATGCCGAGGCGGCCGGTGTCGACACACAGATGGTAGTTGTCGTACGCGCGCCAGTCGCGTCCCCAATGTCGTTTGACGTACTGCTCGCGCTGCCGGTTCATCTTGTCGACTTCATGTTCGGCGTTGGCCGGGTTCACGCCGCGGTGCGCGATCGCGTACTCCACGAGAAATTTCTTCGGGGCGTAGCAGAAGACGTGGAGCGCGTCAGCGCGGTCGCCAAGCAACGCCTGAGCGCCGCGGCCGACGAGGACCGCGTTCCCTTGCTGGACCGCCTCTTCCATCACCCGCGTCGTGACGCCCACGATCCGCGTCTCGGCGGTTTCCATGAGCGGTGTATCGCCGATGGGCACGGTGAGCTCGGGTGCGGACATCGCCATGCTCGTCGCGATGCGCTCCGCCAACGACGGGACCCGTTCCTCCCGCGACGACACTTCCGCGCGCGAAACGCCGAGTCGCTCGGCCACGGCGTCCACGACCGCATTGTCCAACAACGTCCATCCCAGCTCCCGCGCGACGCGGGCGGCGACATCCGAGCCGCCAGAGCCGAACATGCGCGAGATGGTAATGATCATGACGGTGACAGATCGCGACTCACGAGTGGCGCATCACTCTCCATCGCCGGAATTCCAACTGTCGCCGGCGCGCCCTCGAGCCGCAGAACGCGCACCTGCTCGACGACCTCGAACCCGAGCGAATCCCACGCGGCGGCGGACGCTTCACGCGAACCGACGTTGTGCAGGCGCATCTCGGTGAGCCCCCGGCCCTTGCACCAGGCACGCGCGCGCTCGAACAGTTGGTGAAGCACGCCTTGCCGCCGATAATCCGGACGAACGTAGACCGACGAGATATAGCAGTAGCGATCGGGAATGAGCAGCGGGGACGAAGCCGATTCGACGCAGCGCATCAAGCCGATCGTGAGGTTGGCCGCCTCGGCGAGGTAGATGACTTCGTTCTGCGAGTCGAGCTGCGCGGCGAAAACGGGCCGTGCGCGTGCTTCGGCGTCGGAACGCAGCCGGCCGTATATCGGGTGTCCGCTGTATTCGCGCAACAGCGCGATGCGCAGCGCGACGACGGTGTCGAGGTCCGCCGAAGTCGCACGCCGCACGATTATGTCACTTCCCGGATTCACCCCATCCCCCCAACCCCACCCCCGAATAGATCGTTGGGACGCCGGCGCGGCTCCGGCGTCGCGCGCCCGTACTCGCCCGCGTCGCTTCGCGAGATGCGCTTGCGGGCCACGAGCGCCTCGAGCGCGAGCTCGCACGCGGCGACCGATTGAGCGGCGTCGTCTTCCGTCGCGAGGCCCGTCTCATGCACGATGCGGAGCAGCCCGGGCACGATCTCGAATCCCCGATAGACGAGCTGTGATTTCGCATCCTCGTCCACGAGGAGCGCGCCGCCCTCGTCGAACCACATGATGATGTCGTCCACGTTGATGCCGCCGACGCGATCCTGGAACGTGGCGTCGGCCGAGCGGCGGATCAGCTCCTTGGCGATCGCCGCGCCGCCGACGAGCTCGCCTTCGTATTCCAGCTCGATCTTGCCGGTAATCGCCGGGAGCGCGGCGTAGATGTCCGAGACCCGGGGAACCACTTCCTCGTCGCCGGCCGACACCGCGCGCCGCTCGGCGTTCGAGATCACGTTCTCCATCACCGTGATCGGAAGCCGCTGCGAGACGCCGGAGCGCCGGTCGATGCGCCGGTCGGTGCGCGCCTCGAAGGCGATGCGCTCGACGAGCTCGGAGATGAAGTCGGGAATGCGCACCGGGCGATGGCCGCGCTCGGCCCACGCTTCCTGCTTGGTGATCTCCATCCCCAGTGGAACGCTCGCGGGATAGTGCGTCTGGATTTCGCTCCCGATGCGGTCCTTGAGCGGCGTGATGATCTTGCCGCGCGCGGTGTAGTCCTCGG
>JBBDXZ010000142.1:0-13060 GCA_040902075.1 Gemmatimonadaceae bacterium | reverse complement strand
GAGCGAGGGACGCCGCCCGAAGTTGGCCGCGCGGCCGAAGCGGTATTCCGTTCCCGCACGCAGCCTCTGAATGTTCGCGCGATGGGTCCAAAACACGAAAACCAGCGTCAGCACGCTCACGAACAACAACGGCGATTGAGGACCGATGCTCGCCGCGAGCAGAACGGGGAGCGCAAACGAGGCCGTGAGCGATCCAAGCGATACATATCCGCTCGCGAGCACCACGACGACGAAGATGAGCAGCGACAGGAGCGCCTGCAGCGGCGCCAGCGCGAGGAACACCCCGCACGCGGTCGCGACTCCCTTCCCGCCCTTGGAAAAGCCCAACAAGACGGGTCGGATATGGCCGAGTATCGCGGCAACGCCGCACGCCACGGCGATCCACGTTAGGACATCGCCCGACGTCCGCGTGAGGGGCGGCAGGAACCAGACCGGCACGGCGCCCTTGGCGATGTCCACCGCAAAGACCAGCATCCCGACACGCGGCCCCATTACGCGGAGCACGTTCGTTGCACCGAGGTTCCCCGAGCCCTCTGCCCGAAGATCGACGCCCCCCCACTTTCCGGCCAGATACGCCGCCGGAATCGATCCCGACACATAGGACAGGATCACCGCGACGAGCGGATGCACGCCCTAACTCGCTTTCCGCCGCAAGAGTATGCGGAGCGGATTTCCGGTGAAGCCCCAGGTTTCACGAAACCCGTTGTGCAGATAGCGCACGTAGTGCTCCTGCACGAGGTCGGGATTGTTGCCGAAAATGGCGATGGTGGGCGGCGCGACTTCGACTTGCGTGGCGTAGTTCAACTTCACCTCACGTCCGGCGGCCTGCGGTGGCTGTCGCCGCGCGAGCAACTCCTGCAACCGCTCGTTCACCTGCGACGTGGGAACCCGTTTCAACCGCTGCTGCTCGACCTGAAGCACGAGCTCCAGGATGCGCGACACGCGCTGACCGGTCACCGCAGACGTGAACACGAATGGGACGAACTTGAGAAACGGAGCCTTCTCCCCAGCTTCCTTCTCGAACTTGGCGGCGGCTTTGTCGTCTTTCTCCGCGACGTCCCACTTGTTCACGACGACGATCAGGCCGCGACCGGCTTCCCACGCCAGGTGCGCGACCTTGAGGTCCTGCGCGTGCATCTGGCCTTCGGTTGCGTCGACGACGAGAATGGCGATGTCCGCCCGCTCGATCGCGCGCCGGGTCCGCAGCGCGGAGTAGAATTCGATGCCGTCCTCCACTCGGCTCTGGCGCCGGAGACCCGCCGTGTCGATGAAGACGAATGTCCGCCCATGGTATCGCAGCGGCGTGTCGATGGCATCGCGCGTCGTGCCGGGGATTTCCGAGACGACCATGCGCGCCTCGCCCAGCAGCCGATTCAAGATCGAGGACTTCCCCACGTTCGGCCGGCCAATGACCGCGACGGCCAGCTGGTCCTCCTCCGACTCCGCGCCCGCGGGCAGCAGCGCGATGAGCGCATCCAACAGATCACCCGATCCGTGACCATTCACGGCGGACACCGGCAGCGGGTCACCCGCTCCGAGGCTGAAGAACTCGAAGTAATCGGTGGACTGCGGCTTGTCGACCTTGTTCGCGACCAGGAGCCATGGCTTGCCACTGGTGCGCAGCATCTCGGCGATCCGCGCGTCCGTCGGATTGAGCCCCGCGAGTGCGTCCACGACGAAGAGCAGCACATCCGCTTCGCCGATGGCCACCGCTACCTGACGCCGGATCTCGACATCCATCGGGAGGTGCGGGTCCTCGACGATGCCTCCGGTGTCCACAAGCCAGAAGTTGTGGCCGGCCCAGTCGGCGCGCGCAAAATGCCGGTCTCGCGTGGTGCCCGCCTCGTCTGACACGATCGCCGTATTCCGGCCGACGATCCGATTGAACAGGGCCGATTTGCCGACGTTGGGGCGGCCGACCAGCGCGACCACCGGGTTATCGATGCCGCTCATCGCGCCGCGACGATCGCCGCTTCGCGGCTGAGGAACTGCTCGGGCTCACTGAGGACATCGAGGAAGTCGTATGACGGATGTACCGGGAACGCAAACGTCCCGCGAAGCTCGTCGAAGCGCTGCTCGTCGAGGAACAGACCGTCACCATTGATCGATTCGGCCGGAATGAGGGCGAGGTCGAGGTCGTCTCGGTGTCCCAGCGCGCGCTGCATATCGGCGCCAACCAACAAACCCGCTGTCGTCGTTGTCGCGCCAAACAGCGAATTCTCCGTCGGGATCAGGACCAGCTCTGCACCCGTAACGGCGCGGATGCGATCGAGCAGCTCCGGCATGAGTGGCGCCATGGACGTGCCGGTGACCACCCCTATGCGCAAAGCCCCGAGCCACGGCAGGTCGGGCGCGTGCGACGACACGCGGTCGCGCAACGCGGAAATCGAGCCGACTCCGTTCTCGATCTGGGAAAGGTCCCCGTAATAACCGACGTCGGGCAGCTCACGTCCGGCGAGCAGGTAGAGCTCGTCCGACCCGAACACCCAGGCGTGGCCGCGCTCCTTCATCGCGCGCGCCGCCCACCGCTCCGAGATCTCGACGAGCTCGAGAGCCTTGGCGCGATCCATCGACTTGCCGGTGTAGAGGTGAGAAAACTGCGTCAACCCCACCGGGACCAGCGCTACGGAAAGGCAGGCGCCGCCGAACGACCAGAGATCGGCCAGCGACTGCTCCAGGACGTCACCCTCGTTGAGTCCGGGCACGATGACCATCTGCCCGTGAAACTGAATGCCGCCCTCAGTGAGACGCCGGAGCTGCGATAGGATGTCAGGAACGCGTGGGTTGTTCAGGAGCTTCTTGCGCGCTTCCCACGGCGTGGCATGGACGGAGACGTAGAGAGGCGACAGCCGGTACTCGAGAATGCGCTCGAAGTCCCGATCCTTCAAGTTCGAAAGCGTAGCGAAATTGCCGTAGGCGAACGACAGGCGATAATCATCGTCGCGGATGTACAGCGGCTTCCGGAGGCCTTTGGGAAGCCCTTCGATGAAGCAGAATTCGCAACGGTTCGCGCAGCGTCGAATGGTCGGCGGCTCCAGGTCGACGCCCATCGTCTCGCCTTCCGGACGCTCGACGTCGTAGACGACCTCTTCGCCCCCAGGGAGACGCGCCTCGATGACGAGCTCCTCGTCCGCGGTGAGGAACTCCCAGTCGAGGAAGTCGGCGATCTCGCGCCCATTCACGGACCGAAGCTCCGTGCCAGGCTCTATCCCCAACTCGGCGGCGATGCTGTCCGGGTGTACTCGACTGACGCGAACCATGGTCTCTAAAAAAAGTACGCGCCCAGCGTGGGGGCGGGGGGCGCGATGCTCATGCATTCTAGGAGATGATGGGGCGGAAGTCAAGGTAATTGAGCCACTTCGGCTCGCTCGCCTCACGCATTCTCAGTGTCTCCCGCAAGCAAAACGGCCCGCCATTCGGCGAGCCGTTTTGCTACTTTTGCCACTTGGGTTCAGCGAAACTAATCGATCCGCGCGTACCGGAACGCGACAATCTCCTTGCTGGGGGTGACGGTGATCTTGAACTGCGCACGCGCTCCAGCCGCGATGTCGCCGAGCGCCTGCTCCTTGGAGGTCACCACTCCGCCGGAACGATCCAGGAAATCGACTTTCATCACGATAGGCTTCACCGCCGTTCCCTGGTTGGCGACGCTTCCGGCCACCGTCGCCCTCTCATCGTTCGTGGTGAAATCCGAGAGCGTCACCTTATAGGCGAGCGTTTCCCTTCTCTGGTTCGTGGAGACGGCGGCCGCCGTGTATGTCTGCTCGATCTTGAACAACGAGTCGGCCGCGGCCGCGCTGAGGCGAGGCCCCGCGGGTGCCGTCTTGGTCGTCGTACCAGCCTTGGTCTTCGTGGCAGTCTTCGCTGCGGTCTTCGTGGCGGGCGCTTTGGACCCCGCGCTTCTTTTATCCCGCGCCTCTCTCGCGAGCCCGGCATAAGACAATACAAGCAGCTGCAGACTCTCCGGGTTGTTTGGCTCAACGACGACCAGACGCTCCGTGAGCGGGAGCGCTTCAGCGAAGCTGTCAGTCCGCAGAAACATCACAGCGAGATTCGAGAGCGCGTCACGGTGCTGCGGGTTCTTTTCGTAGGCCGCGGCGAACAGCTTCGTCGCTTCAGGCACCATCTCCGCGCGTGCCATGCACACGCCGGAGTTCATCAACTCGCTGTATGTGAATCCCACGGGATTGTCCAACTGCTCCTTGTAAGTCGTTCGCAGCGAGGCCGTATCCTCCGAGACGATAGCGACGCGGCATAGGCCGGCCCGAGCGCTCTCTCTCAATGCCGTCGCGCCCTTGTCCTGCATGAGCTGCTCGAACGCGACCCGAGCGGTCTCGGCGTACGAGCGCTTCGCCGCGGCATCTTCCACGAGCTCCGCGGAGTCGGCGGCGAGATTGCCGAGATAGATGTAGCTCTGACGGCGAATGTCGTCATACAGGGTGTCGCGCTCCGCCACCTCGATGCTCTTGCGATACAGCGCGAACGCTTCGCTGGACTTGTTGCGCTTGGCCATCACGTTCGCCAGCACGACATACCCGTATGGCCCGTACGGGTTGAGCAGGATCGCGGTCTGGGCGGACTGCTCCGCGGCATCTATTTCATCGACGTTGAGCTTCTCGATGGCCGTGTTCACCGCCGTCACCCATCCCTTCTGGCCGCGCCACCGGGAGGTCTCACTGATGCACTCTGGCATCGCTGTCTCGACCACCTTGAACGCCGTGTCGATGGCCGCCGCCAAATCGATCGTGCCTTCAGGGTCCGTGACGTATCCCAACGGCCCGCGCTTGGTGACCAGCTCCACGTTCGGCTGGAGGGTCCAGAGCACCAGCGCTTTCCCGAGGACGAAGTTCCGGCCAATTTGGTTGTCCATCCGTTCGCCGTTCTCCGTCAATCCCTTCACCGCCGCGGTGAGCTGACGCGTGGCAGCTGGCCCTTCTGCATTGGTCGCGACCTGCACGGCGAGCAGCGCTCTGCCAACCTGCGTAGGCCGGCCTTCGTTCACTTCACAAGCCTTCGGGGCTCCTTGAGCCCCCACGACGCCGGCGCAGGCGATCGTCAGGCCTAATGCACGAACCGCCGGGCGAAGGAAAGCGGACATTCGAAATCTCCTGGAATTGGACATTCTGCGGGTGCTACAGGGGCCCCATACCCCGTTGCCACTACTGTCGTTCCGCCTCGAGAGAGGCCAGCCAGAATATATCCCGCGGTGACCGGCCTGTCGCCTCCGCAACCCGCTGTACGTCCTCAAATTCCGGCTTCACCCGACGGCCGCCGTTCGGAAGCTCCACCACCTTAACCGCGATCTCGAAACCCAGTACCGTGACGGACTGGCGGTGCCGCGCGAGGGCCGTTCGGCGGACTATCGAGTGTCTAACCCCGATCGAGGTGGTTTCGGCCAGCAGCAGCGATTCCAGCTCACCAGCCCGGCTCGGAGGTGCGAGCACCTCGATACGAGTTCCCGCCCGTCCCTTCTTCATTACGACCATCTGCAGAACGACGTCCAACGCGCCCGCGCCGCGCAAGTGATCGGCGGCGGCCGCGAGATACTCTGGTGACATGTCGTCCACTTCACACGCCAGCAGGTGCACCTCCTCGCCACGGCTGCCGTCGCCCACGAGCTCCGCCAGCACGATGCGAAGCGCATTCGCCCTGTCGGGGAACTCCTTCGTGCCGGCGCCGAATCCGCTCTTCCGGGGCACGTAGCTCTCGGGTTCGGGACCGCATGACAAAATGCGAACGAGCGCAGCTCCTGTCGGCGTGACGAGCTCTCCGGCTCCAATTGGACCCGTGCGGATGATGTGCCCCTCGAGGAGCTTCATCGTCGCCGGTGCCGGAACGGGCATGGTGCCATGGGCGGCGGTCACGACGCCGTCCCCGGTGGTAATCGCACCGCAATACACGCTCGTGACACCAAGCAGATCGAAACCCCATATCGACCCGACGACGTCGAGGATCGCGTCCACCGCGCCCACCTCGTGCAAGTGCACCCGCTCGACCGTCGTTCCGTGGACCGCTGCTTCCTGCTCCGCGATCAAGGTGAACGTCGCGTCGGCGCGCTGCTTCACCCGGTCGGGAGCCGCCGACTTTGCGACGAGCTCGCGAATGTGCTTCAGGTGACGCCCGTGCGGCTGCGGGGGAATCTGAAAATCGACCTTGGTGCAGGCGATGCCCGCTCGCTTCACGTCGCGGATCTCGACCGTCACTCCATCGAGTCCCAGCTTGGCCGGCAGCGCGCGCAGCCAGTCGGGATCGAGCCCAACGGCCAGGAGGGCGCCCAGCGTCATGTCGCCGGAGATGCCGCTAAAGGGGTGAAGGATGGCGACTGGCATCATGTTCTGTATGAGGATCCGCTTCCGGTATTGAAGATCACTACCTCGGCATCCTTCCCTATGCGGCCATCACGCACCATGTGGCGCAAGACGGCCAGGGCGCATCCCCCCTCGGGCGCCGCGTCCACCCCGGTCTCGCGAGTCATCCACTCGGTTCCCGAGCGTAATTCCTCCTCCGACGCCGCGACGGCGTCTCCCCCGCTTGCTTTGACGGCTTGCAGAATGAGTCGGTCGCCCAAAGGGGCGGGCACGCGCAAACCCGCGGCCGCGGTGCGAGGATTCTCCCAAGGCGTCGCCTGGTCCGCTCCGCTTTGAAACGCTCGCACAACTGGAGCGCAACCGCTGGCCTGCGCGACGATCATGCGCGGAAGCGGAATCGAGCTTGGCAGCCAACCCAGATCGCGCAACTCACGGAAAACCTTCCACATTCCGATGAGTCCCGTGCCACCGCCCGTGGGATAGATGATGTGAGTAGGCAGGTGACTCCACCCGAGCTGTTCTGCGATCTCGAGCCCCATCGTCTTTTTCCCTTCGATGCGATACGGCTCCCGCAACGTGGACACGTCGAAGAAGCCGCTCTCCGCGGCGAACGCGCGCGCCTGGCGGCCCGCGTCGCCGATGTGACCATCCACGAGGATGAGATCCGCGCCGAGCGCCCTGATCGTTCGCATGATGGCCGCCGGTGTCTCGCGAGGCGCATACACGCGCACGCGAATGCGAGCGGCCGCACCATACGCCGCCAGCGCGGCGCCGGCATTCCCCGCGGTCGGGACGACGAGCCCTCGGACGTTGAACCCCGACGCCCGGGTCACGGCAGCGCTCATCCCACGCGCCTTGAACGATCCGGTTGGGTTGAGCCCTTCCTCCTTGATCCAAGCTCTCGCCACGCCGACCGAGCGGGCGATGGCCGGTGTCTCGAGCAGCGGCGTGGCGCCTTCGCCGAGGGAGACAGGTTCCTCGCCGGGCTTCAGAGGCAGCAGTGGTGCGTACCGCCACATGTCCCAGCGATTCCAGAGATCCTCGCGGCGAGGGGCCGGCCCCTCGTACTCGACCAGGAATGGTTGCCCGCACGTCGGACAAAGTGACGCCAGCGCGTCCGCCGCCTGCTGTTCTCCGCAGGCTGAACAGACCAGCCGCCACGACCTCAAACGGCTGGCTCCGAGCTCGTGCCGGCGCCCTCGCCAACCGGAACCGGCACAGTCTGTCGCACCGCGTCGAGAATCCTCTGCGCCGACGTGAGCGAGAATCCCGGCAACCCCGCGATGGCTTCGGGGGTGGCGGCGCGCACCCCTTCGAGGCTGCCGAACGCCTGCAGGAGCTGCCGCCGCTTGGCGGCGCCGACGCCCGGAATCCGCAACAGCTCCGACGTCACGGTGCGCTTCGCCCGACGCAGCCGTTGGTACGTGATGGCAAACCGATGCGCTTCGTCGCGCGCCTGCTGCAGCATCCTGAGCGCGATCGATCGTTTGGGAAGGCGCAACGATTCCGGCCGGCCGGGCATGAAGATCTCCTCCTCGCGCTTGGCGAGACTGATGATCGGAAGCTCGGCGAGTTGGAGGTTCGCCAGCGCCTCCTGCGCGGCGCTGAGCTGCCCCTTCCCTCCGTCGATCACCACGAGATCGGGTAAACGCTTGGCCTCATCGAGACGGCGGCGAAAGTATCGCTCCACGATCTCGCGCATCGACGCGAAATCGTCGACGCCCTCGACGGTTTTTACCTTGAACTTGCGATACTCGCTTCGGAATGGCCGCCCGTTCTGAAACCAGATGCACGACGCCACGGTGTCGGTGCCCTGGGCGTGCGAGATGTCGAAGCACACGAGCGCGCGGGGCACGCGCTGCAGGCCGAGCTGCCGCTGCAACTCGTAGACGGGGTCGGCGGCGCGTTCCTCGGTTTCGTCTCCCTCGAGGAGCGCTTCCTCGAGTAGATGTCGGGCGTTCTGTTCCGCGAGGTCGATCAGCTCGCGCTTGGGGCCGCGCTGCGGAATCACCACGCTCGAGCTCTCGAGCGATTCCTCGATCAGCTCACGGTCCTCGAAGTCGAACGGTGCGTATACTTCCTTCGCGCGATCCTCCAGCTGTATGTAGCTGCCGGCGAGATACGCCGACAGCACCGCCTGATCGCTCTCCTCGGACAGATTGCCGAGCAACTGATGCTCGCGGGCGAGCAGGCGTCCGCCCCGAATCCGCATGAGCGCGACGCACGCGTCGTCGCCATCGCGGGCGTAGCCGATCACGTCCCGATCGCCGCCCTCGACCACTTGCACGACGGTCGGTTCTTCCATTCGCGCCAGGTGCTGCAACGCGTCGCGCAGCTCCGCCGCTCGCTCGAAGTCCAGCGATTCCGCGGCCAGCTCCATGCGCTCGCGGACGCGCCGCCGCACCTCCGCGGTCCTTCCTTCGAGGAACAGCAGCACCTCGTCGATCATGACCTGATACTCCGCTTGCGTCTGCAGCAGAACGCAGGGCGCCTTGCATCGTCCGATGTGGTAGTCGAGGCAGGGGCGGTCGGGCGCGATTTTCGGCAGATCGTAGGTGCAGCTGCGCACCGTGAAGAGCCGTTTCACCACGTTGAGCGCGCGGCGCATCTGGCTGACGTCGGTATACGGGCCGAAATAGCGCGATCCGTCGTTCACGATGCGCCGCGTGACGTACACGCGCGGAAACGGCTCTTGCACCGTGACCTTGATGTGCGGATAGCTCTTGTCATCGCGCAGCGAGATGTTGAACCGCGGCTTGTACTCCTTGATGAGATTGGCCTCGAGGATGAGCGCGTGCGCCTCGGACGGCACCACGATCGTGTCCATCGCGGCCACCTGCTTCATCAGCGCGTACGTCTTGACGCTCTCGATCCGCTCCAGGTTGGCGTAGCTGCGCACGCGCGAGCGAAGCCGCTTCGCCTTTCCGACGTATAAGACGGTCCCATCAGCGTCTTTCCAGAGATAGACGCCGGGCGATTCCGGCAGATGGGGGATCTTGTCGAGGACGGTATCGGGCAACGCGGACATGCTGGCGAATCGCGAGACGACGAACGGGTACAACGGGTACAACGGGTACAACGGGTACGCGGACGAAGACGCCGCGCGCCCGCTGAATTATACCCCGCGTCTCGTTCTCCAGATGCGATCCAGGACCGCCGCTGATTCGGGAATCCGGAGCAACCGAGTCAGCCCGAAATACAACCCCCCAAATGCGCCAAGCACGAACACGGCGATGAGGACGCGGTGGAGCCCCGCTGACACGACTTTGATCGCGAACCCAGCCCCGCCGGCGGCGATGGCGACCGTTACCAGAGTCATCACGTACTTCAACGGCGCACCGGTCCGCCCGATGCGGGCGTTGACCCGAGATCTCAGCAGCGTGAACTCCACCCACCCGGCGACACTCGAGGAGAGCGCCAGAGCAGCCGCACCCCATTGGGGAGCGATCCCAAGTGCCTGGGGACCGTACAGCGCCAGCGGGAACCCGATCAGGGTCGCCAGCGCCACGCGCACGAGCGATATGCGCAACGGCGTTCTGGTGTCGTGGAGCGCGAAGAAGGCCGACGAATACAGTCGCCCCATCGCGCTTGCCAGGAGACCGATCGATGCGGCAGAGAGTATGCCCCAGGTGAACCGCGTCTCCGCGGGGGTGAATCGCCCGTGTTGGTACAGTGCGGCCGCGATGACGTCGCCGAGGAGCATGAACGCGACGGCGGAAGGAACCACGAAGAACGCGATCTGACGAAGCCCGGATTCCAATCTTCCTCGGACGTGCGCTCCCGTTTCGTCCGCGCTTCCGACGGAACTCGACATCGTGGGCAGCTCGGCAGCCGCGACGGACATTCCGAACAAGCTGATCGGGAGAATCGTCAGCGTCTGCGTGTAGAACAGTAGCGACACCGCGCCTTGCGGTAGGAGGCTCGCGATCGCTTGATCGATGAACGCGTTGATCTGTACGACGCCCCGGCTGAGGAAGGCCGGCACGAAATTCCGCACGACCTGGCGGACGCCTTCATTGCCCCGGCCTAGTGACAGTCGGAGCTGCGTTGCCACGCCGAGAACCACCGGCAGCTGCACCAGGAACGTGAGACCAGCTCCGATGACGGACGCCCATGCGATCCTGGTCGCCAATAGAGTCGGCGCTGCTCCGCGATACATCACGAGCGCCGCGATCATCGCGAGATTCCACGCGACGGGCGCCGTGTACGAGAGAAAGAATCGGCGGTGGCTGTTGAGAATCCCCAGGCACCAGGCGGAAAACACAAAGAGCGCCGCGCCCGGAAAGAGAATCCGGGTGAGGAGGATCGTGAGATCGCGCTTCGCACCCCCGAATCCCGGCGCAATCACGTTGACGAGAGCGGGAGCCGCTAGAATGCCCAAGAGGACGAGTGCAGCGGCCAAGAGACCCAGCAGCGCGCCAACCGCACCCGCGATGCGATCAGCTTCCTCGCGATTCCCCTTCGCCAGCGCGTTCGAGTAAACAGGAATGAGTGAGGCGGACAACGCCCCTTCTCCCAGCAGATTCTGTAGCGTGTTCGGAATGCGAAACGCCGCATGAAACGCGTCTGCCGCAATACTGCCGCTCGCGCCGAGATAACGGGCTTTCAAGGACTCGCGAACGAGTCCCAGGATCCGCGAAAGGAAGATTCCGGATGCGACGAGCGCCGCCGGCATCATCGCGCGGCCACTGGTTCCGCCCGTTCGGCGTGGAGGAGCGAAAGGACGTGCGTGGCGGCGGCGCGCTTCATCTCCTCGACGAGCGCCTCACCACCCCGCGTCAGCATGGGGATGTAATTCAGTACGCGTTCTTGCCGCTTTCCCATCGGAAAGAGCGCGGCGCTCACGACCTCGAGATCCCGCCGCACGCGTTCATCGCGGCGCTTCGCGGCGGCAATCAGGCGGCGCTCGGCCCGGCCGAGCCGGTGAGCGAGCGATCGCTCCAGGCCTTCGATGACGGGCGGCGGCATCAGCGAGGCGTCCCGCACGGCGGTGCCCAGAACCTGGACCGAATCGCGAACCTGCTCCTGCAACCGCTTCCAGGCCGCGACGACGTTGTCCGGCAGCGCGGCCGTGGCGAGGCGCCGTTCGAGCGCGTGGATGTCCCGGACCTCATGGTACTGAACGCCGAGGCGTCGCAACGCGCGCTCCGCGAACGGTTCGATGATGGTACATGACCATCGCGGCACGCCCACCACCGGGTCTCGCCCCAGCGCGCCGGCGACGGCATTGGTTTGCGTGAAATACGCCAGCTCGCCAGGACCGGCGACGTAGCAGACGGTGGGAAACAGCTCCCGTTCCACCAGCGGGCGAAGCAACACGTTCGGCAATAACGCCGACCGCGACGTATCCGCGCGCGCGTACCGGCGCCCTTCTTCCACGGTGAGGCGGCGCTTGACGCCGCCCTCGAGCACGAACACGAGCGACAGACCGCGGTCGTCTTCGACTTGTGGCTCGAAGCCCGCCTGCCGGATGGCCGCGCCGCGCTCCGACGTGGCGCGAGCGATCTCCGGCGCACGTCGAAGCGCCTCGGCCAGAATCGGCCGCGCGGCGTCGCGATACGCCTGATGTGAGGAATCCATCACCGCAATCCCGAGCGGCTCGAGCAGTCCCCGGAGCAAGCGGACATACGCATCGCCGAGCGTGCGCTCGCTGGTGAACGCCGTGCGCGCGAGCTCGAAGTACGCCGCATGCGCGGCGGATCCGCATGCCTTGCGCAGACGCCCGAGCAACGGCTTCAGCTCTGCCCCATCGAGCGGCGCGAGCGACAAGAGCGTGCCGGCCGGCGGCCGCTTCTCCAATTTCAGCACTTGCAGACCATCGGCGTCGGCGACAGGCGCGACCGACGACTCGAGGAAATCGGCGTCATCCGTCGCGGCCCAAAAGACCGGTGCCGCTGGAATCCCGAGCTTTTGCTCGATCGCATCCGCAAGACACAGGCTGGTGATTGCCTTGGCGAGCGTATAGAGCGGTCCGCCGAACATGCCCGCCTGCTGTCCGGTCGTGACGACGATCCCGCGCCCGGCCACGACGCGGTCGAGTCGCTGCGCGGCGGCGCCGCTTGGAGCGAGCGCCGGCCGAATCACATCCAGCCATGTATCGCGGTCGCCGACCTGCGCGCGCCGAACGCGCTCGACGTGCGCTTGCCATTCCTCCTGGCTCGATGGCCACCCGGGCTGCAACGACGAAGGCAACCGCCGCGTCTGTACCGCCAGCGAGAGCGGCGAACCGCCCAACGCCTCGGTCATGACGCGTGACGTGGCGGGAGTGGGCGTGGCGGAACGGGCGCTCATTTGTGGTAGGGCTCACCACGCACGATGGTGCCGGCACGATAGAGTTGCTCGGCCAGCACGAGACGCGCGATCTCGTGCGGCAGCGTCCACGGGGCGAGCGACAGACGCGCCTGGGCACGGTCGCGCAGGGTGTCGGCGAGGCCATACGCTCCGCCGATGACGAACGCCACATCCCGCGCGCGCTCTCGGGCTTCCTGGAGA
The DNA here is from genome assembly GCA_040902075.1 of Gemmatimonadaceae bacterium. GTDB lineage: Bacteria > Gemmatimonadota > Gemmatimonadetes > Gemmatimonadales > Gemmatimonadaceae > DASPMP01. The sequence continues at coordinate 260 of JBBDXZ010000142.1, read as the reverse complement.
AAGGCGGCGAACTTGGTGGACGTCATGGTCATCCCGCGCTCATCGCACGCAACCATGGTTGCACCCTCCACCCGCGAAACGAGCCGTTCGGCTTCCTTCTCGAGAACGACGCTTACCCGCGCGCCACGCGCGCGCTCTTCTCGCACCTCGCGCACGTCGAGCGACCAATATTTCGCCGCTCGGGCCTCGTAATGCTCGATCGCCGCCGCGAGCGCCGCATTGCGCGGCTTGCCGACGGCGGCGACGATGAGCTTCATCGG
>JBBDXZ010000141.1:0-13211 GCA_040902075.1 Gemmatimonadaceae bacterium | reverse complement strand
TCGATCCCTTTGCGCTCGAGGAGGTCCTGCACGGCCAAGGCATTGATGACTGTGCCGAGCATCCCCATGTAGTCCGCCCCCACGCGCTCCATTCCCATCTTCGCGAGTTGACTGCCGCGAACGATGTTGCCGCCACCGATGACGAGACCCACCGATGCGCCGATCTTGGTCACGGAGACGACCTCGTCGGCGAGGCGGTTCATCGTGTCGAAATCGAACCCAAATCCCTTGTCACCGGCGAGCGCTTCGCCGGACAACTTGATCAGCACCCGCGGATACTTGAGAGAAGTCATCCTGTGCGGTTGATAGTCATCCCGAGCCGGTGGAAGTCGTCCCGAGCGCAGCGAGGGATCTGCAGTTTTACGCTTCGCCAATCTGGAATCGGACGAACCGCCGGACCTGAATGTTCTCACCCGTCTTCCCGGATGTCTCCTTCACGAGGTCGCCGATCGTTTTCTTGTCGTCGCGAACCCACGGCTGGTTGAGCAGACAGACGTCCTTGTAGAAGGCCTCGATCTTTCCGTCGACGATCTTGTCCACGAGATTCGCCGGCTTGCCGCTCTGCTTCACCTGCTCGATGAAAATGCGACGCTCCTGCTCCACTTTCTCCTTCGGGATCTGGTCCTTGTCAACGGCCAACGGCGCCGCGGCGGCAATGTGCTCCGCGATGGACTTCACGAGATTCTTGAAGTCATCGGTGCGCGCGACGAAGTCGGTCTCGCAATTCACCTCCACCAACACGCCGATCTTGCCGTTGTGGTGGATGTAGTTGCCGATCAATCCTTCGCCCGCGGCCCTGCCCACGCGCTTCTCCGCCTTCGCCGCGCCGCTCTTGCGCAGCAACTCGATGGCCGCATCCATGTCGCCCTTGGTTTGCTCGAGGGCTTTCTTGCAATCCATCATGCCGGCGCCCGTCCGCTGACGGAGCTCGGACACTTCTTTTGCGCTGATCCCCTTCACCTTGGTAGTCATCTCCAGAATCCTTCAGTCATGGAAACGCCGCCGAGTCACATCTCGGCGGCGTAGTAAAGTATGCAGTTCGAGGGGTTCTGATGAACCCCGCGGCTGGTTGGTCTTGCCTTACTCCGTGGGTGCCGGTTCGATATCTCCGCCGCCGTCGGCACCCTCGGGGCCTTCCGTGCCCTCCACGCCTTCGGCGCCTTCGGCGCCTTCAGCCGGCGCGCCCTTCGTGCGAGCGGCGATCGCGTCAGGCTTGGCACGGCGCCGACGCGGACGGCGGCGACGTTTGCGATCCGGCTCGTCGGCCGGCTCCGCGCCACGATCCGAGCTGTACGTGTAGCTCTCGGCGTCTTCGACCTCTTCACGAACGGGCGCTTCGCGACGCGCCTCGCCGATCGAATCGGCGATCGCTTTCGTCACCAGCTCGACGGAACGGATCGCGTCGTCGTTCCCCGCGATCGGCACCGTGATCTGATCGGGATCGGCGTTGGTGTCGACGATCGCGACGATCGGGATGCCGAGCTTGTTGGCTTCGCTGACGGCAATCTTCTCCTTCTTCGAATCCACGACGAACATGAGACCGGGCAGCCGCGTCATGTTCTTGATGCCGCTCAAGTACTTGAGGAGCTTTTCGCGCTCGCGCGCGAGCATCAGCTGCTCTTTTTTCGTGTAATTCTCGAAGCCACCGCCCTCTTCCGTTCCCGACTCGAGCTCCTTCATGCGCCGGAGCTGCTTCTTCACGGTCTGGAAGTTGGTGAGCAGTCCGCCGAGCCAACGTTCGGTGATGTACATCGAGCCGGAGCGCTCGGCTTCGGCGCGGACGATGCCGGCGAGCTGCGCCTTCGTGCACACGAAGAGGACGTTGTCCCCCTTCAACACGACATCCCGCGCGAGCTTCTGCGCGAGCTCGAGCTGCCGGAGCGTCTTTTGGAGATCGATGATGTGGATCCCGTTCCGCTCGGCGAAAATGAAGCGGCGCATCTTGGGATTCCACCGGCGCGTCTGGTGTCCGAAATGGACACCGGCGGCCAGCAAAGCTTCGAGCGTCGGCTGATTGTCAGCCATTGGACTTTTTCCTTTGAGTTTGGTTAGGCGTCCGCACCCTTCATCGTCCTGGTCGACCGAGAGAACTCGGCACCAAACAGAACTCCGAGTGCGTGAATGATTGAAACCGGCCGGTGGTCGGTGGTAGGTGGTTGGTGGTTGGTGGTAGGAGAAACCCTACCACCCACCACCCAGCACCAAGCACCAAGCACCTAACGCTTGCTAAACTGGAACCGCTTGCGTGCGCCCGGCCGTCCCGGCTTCTTGCGCTCGACCGCTCTGGCGTCGCGCGTGAGCAGTCCGAGATCACGCAGCTTGCGGCGATACGTTTCGTCGATCTTCACCAATGCCCGCGCCACCGCGAGACGCAGCGCGCCGGCCTGGCCGGTCGAGCCGCCACCCTCGAGGTTGGCGCGCACGTCATACCGACCGAGCGTGTCCGTCGCGGTGAACGGCTGCTGAATGGCCGACACGTGAGAGGGTCGTGGGAAGTAATCCCCGAGCGTCCGGCCATTCACGTCCCACTTGCCCGAGCCGGGACGGACGTACACCCGGCACACCGCCTCTTTGCGGCGCCCGATCGCGTGAATGTTCTCCGAGTCCGCCATGTTTACTTCTCGTCCTTATTGAAGGTGAGCGGGGTGGGCTGTTGCGCGATATGGGGGTGCTCCGCCCCGGCGTAGACCCGGAGCTTGCGACGCAGGATCTGTCGACCCAGCGCCGTTTTAGGGAGCATCCCATAAACCGCTTTCTCAATCACCCGCTCGGGGTGCTTGGCGAGCATGGACGAGAACGGTGTGTACCGTTCGTGCCCCATGTATCCCGTGTGACGGAAGTACCGCTTCTGCTCGGCTTTGCGGCCCGTCACCTTCACCTTCGAGGCATTGATCACAATGACACCGTCGCCGGTGTCCATGTGGGGGGTGAAGATGGGCTTGTGCTTGCCTCGAAGAATCTTCGCGACCTCGGACGCCAAGCGACCCAGGACCACGTCCTCGGCATCGACGACGAACCAACGCTTGGTGATGTCGCGGGGCGTCGCGGAAAACGTTTTCATCGAAATCAACTGAAACTGAATTTGGTCCAGCGCCTCACCGGTGCGGGTTGCAACCCGGGTCTCGGCAGCCCGAAGGCATTTTTGCACAGACTTGCAAGCTACAAAAGGACTTACGGATACTCAAGGCTTTGGGGTCGGCTCTTCGGCGACCAGCGCAAGCCGGCTTCCATCGGGAGACATCGCCAGTCTCGAAACTCTGCGAATTCCCCTCTCCGTGAGGTCGTCTACCTGCACCCACGTCTTGCGGGGCAGACGCATGCGCAGGAGCCGGCTTCCAGCCGCGGTAAAGATCTCGGTCGGCGACCTCCAAACGACGTAGTCCGCGCTATCGGGCAGCGCGGCAATCGTGTCTACGTCGAACGCGCCACCGGCCCGAGCAATGGGATCGACTGTCTCGAGCATCCACTTGTTGCCGACCCGGTGCACATAGGACGCGCGGCGGCCACCGGGTATGCGTTGCAGCGACCGGCCAATGTTCGTGGTGACGACCCGCGCCGTTCCCGTCCGCGTATCGCCGATCCGAAGCGTGTTCGGGCTCCCGAGCACATACAGCGCAATCTTGGTCGAATCGAGCCACGCGAAATAGCCAACGGGCTTGATATCCGGCAGGATGAGCGACGGCGCACCGCCGCCTTTCGGAAAGCTCCAGAGGCGTTGCGTGGAGTCGCGCTCCACGCGAACGACAGTGATTCCATTTCCATCCGGATTGATCGCCGCGGAGTATTCGCTCTCAGGCGTGTCGGTCACCTTGCTGATTCGCGAGGTCTCGAAGCTGATCTCGTAGATGTCGGTCTGACCGCCGTCCTCGGACGTATAGAGGATTCTGTTGTTTCCATCCCAGGAAGGCTGGTTGTCGTAGCCGGTACGATTTGTGATGTTGAAAACCCGACTGCCCAGCGTGAAACGCGGGAACCGGTACAAATAGATGTCGGTCGGTGGAGCCGCCGATCCCGGTGCGGGCGATTCGGGCGCTGGCGATCGGATGCTCGCTGCACGGCCACACGCGCCGGCGGCTATCATCGTCGTTATCCAGAAGGCGGCGCCGCATCTAGTTGTCATCGCTTGGCTCCATTTCCAGTAGCAACGCCCCCTTCTCCACCGCACTCCCCGGCAAGACCGCCACGCGTTTTACGATCCCGTTCGCCGTGGCCCGGAGCTCGTTTTCCATTTTCATGGCTTCCATCACAACGAGTCCTTGGCCCGCTCGCACCTGCTCACCCTCCTTCACGTGAAGGCGAACGATCAGCCCTGGCATGGGCGCGACGAGATGAGCTGGTCCCGCTGACCGCTTGGACGCAGCGGACAGCTCGCGAATGGCGCGTGTGCGCTCATCGAGGGCTTCCACCCTGAAGCCATGCCCACCGATGGAAAGATTGTACTGCCCTTTCTCTGCTCCACGTCGCGCGAGAACTCGATGTGCTTCGGTCCCAATGGACAAGAGCTGGAGCGGTGTGGCCGGAAGGTCTTCGATATGGGCTCTCACGGAACGACCGTCGACCACGACGGACTCGCCATCGACGGTGACCTCGTACTGCTCACCGCCCATCCGAACGAAATACTTCATGCGGCCGGCACCAGCTCGGCCACCGTCTCCACGTGGGCGGTTTGCGGGAACATGTCGAAGCCGCGCAGAGAGTGGACGCGATATCCCTCCATGCGTCCAATGTCGCGGGCCAGTGTCGCCGGGTCGCAACTGACGTAGATGATGCCTCTGAGCTTGGGACGTTGGGCGTTGAGTGTTTCCGCAACGCGCCGATCTACGCCGTCGCGCGGAGGATTCAGGATCACGATGTCGGCTGGCAGAGCCTCGGGCAGCGCTTCTTCGACGGGCGCCGCAATGACACGAGATTCGCCCGGCAGGCGCGACATCGCCATTCGGGCGGCATCGCGATCGATCTCGATCGCGGTGATTCTGATACCCTGCCTCGCCAACGCCAGCGCGATGTCACCGGTCCCCGCGTAGGCATCGACCGCCGTTTTGGGGCGCATCGCCGTTGCGAGTGATACAACCCATCCACGCAGCCTCGCGGCAACGCCTTCATTCACCTGCGTGAAGGACGCGCCAGCCTGGTCCTCCAATCCGCGTGCGTGGAGCAGTCGGCGGGGTGTTCCTTCCGGCTTCCACCAGAGCTCGCGGAGCGTCGGAATCTCCTCGAATAGATCCGTGTGCGCGCTCCACGAGCGTCCGCCTTCGAGCGTGAACGAGAATCCGGAATCGAGCAGGCGCACCGCACCGCGCAGTTGCTTGGCCCGCGGAAGCAGTTGACCCATTCCCAGCACCAACGACCAGGCACTGAGTACCCGCTCTTCAGTGATAGGACAGTCCTTCAGCGCGAAGACTTCGTCCGGAGCATCGTACCGGTGCAGTCCCGCGATCCATTGGTCGCCGCGATGTCGCAGCGCGAGCGTCAGCTTCCGGCGATAGCGCCATGGCTTGTCGCTCGGCTCGACGGTCGGTACGCCGGTCTGCAACCGCCCTATTCGGGTCAGCGAATCCCGGATTATCCCGCCCTTCGCCTCGAGTTGCGCCTCATAAAGCAGGTGCTGGATCTGGCATCCACCACAGCGATCGATCACGTAGTGACCACACGGCGGCTCGACGCGCTGAGGCGCCGATCGAATCAATTCCAACAACTGGCCGCGCATGAGCCGGTCCCGGCGTGTTGCACGGACCCGCGCGAGATCCCCTGGCGCCGTGCGTGGGACGAAGACGACCAGGCCATTGTGTCGGCCTACCCCGTCCCCGCCAGCGGCGATCGAGTCGATGTGGAGGTCGAAGATCTCACTCATGTTCGCAGCCCCTCGATCCGTCCTATTCGAGTCCAGGCGTCGTCCGCGGAGCCGTTCGCGTGAGAGCGGGGGGTGCTCAGCGGCGCGATCCGATCGCGTTCCGCGAGCAACGCCGCGGCAATCGCTGCGAAGCGGCGAATCTGCGGCGGCGGCTCAACGGCAAGCAGCGACGGCAAACGGCGCTCCAGCCACTGAATGTCGATCGCGCCACGACGAAATTCGTCGTCTTCCAGCACCCGCAAATGAAATTCGCGCGAGGTCTCCACCCCGGTGATCGTCAGCTCGAGCAGTGCGCGGTGCATACGGGCCACCGCAGCTTCACGCGTTGGAGCCCAGACAACGAGCTTTCCCACCATCGGGTCGTAGAACAGACTGATCTCACTGCCCGCCTCGATGCCGCCGTCCCACCGTATTCCGGGACCGGATGGCAGGTGGACATAACCGACCGTCCCCGTCGATGGGAAAAACCCGTTCGCCGGATCTTCACAGGTGATGCGGCATTCGATCGACCATCCGCGAGTTGCGATGTCGTCTTGCTTCCAGGGCAGCTTCTCGCCGGCCGCCACGCGAAGCTGCCATTGGACCAGATCGATGCCGGTCACGAGCTCGGTCACCGGATGCTCCACCTGGATTCGCGTATTCATCTCGAGGAAGTAGAAGTCGCCGCCTTGAGCCAACAAGAACTCGCAGGTGCCGGCGTTGACGTACCCCGCTGCCTTGGCGGCCGCGACCGCGGCGGCTCCGATGCGCGCGCGGAGCTCCGGAGTGACGGCCACGCTCGGCGCCTCTTCGATCATTTTCTGATGGCGCCGCTGCACGGAACATTCGCGCTCACCCAGGTGGAGCATGGCCCCATGTGCGTCGCCGAGTACCTGAATCTCCACGTGACGGGGCTGCTCGATGTATTTCTCGACGTACACCGCGTCGTCGCCAAAAGCGCTTTTGGCTTCGCGCCTGGCGCTTTCGAGTGCGGCCGGGAGGTCCGATTTCTGCCGCACTAAGCGCATGCCCTTGCCTCCCCCACCCGCGGCGGCCTTCAGCAAGATCGGGTACCCGAACTGGTCCGCGACGTCGGACGCCTCAGAGGCGGTCGAAAGCGGATCGGTGGTCCCGGGCACCACAGGAGTGCCGACCGAAATGGCGAGTTTTCGAGCCGCTGTCTTGCTGCCCATCGCGGCGATCGCCTCGGGAGGCGGTCCGACGAACACCAAGCCCGCTTCCCGCACGGCGCGCGAGAACCACTCCCGCTCGGAGAGGAACCCATACCCGGGATGGATCGCTTGGACATTGGCGGCCTTCGCCGCTTGAATAATCCGCTCCCCTACTAGATAACTTTCTGCCGAAGGCGACGCACCGATGTGTATCGCCTCATCCGCCTCGCGAACATGAACCGCTCGCGCATCCGCGTCACTGTAAACGGCAACCGATTTGATCCCCAGCTCTCTACACGCGCGAATTATGCGCAGCGCAATCTCACCGCGGTTGGCTATGAGTACCTTGTTGAACGTTGCTATGGGCTTCGGGCTCACGGCTGTGCGCACGCGGTTAAGGTAGTCGTCTCAAACAGGCTAGCGAAACATTGACCGATCTTCCCACGCGCCTGCTGGTCGTCGACGACGACGCGGCCATCACGCAGATCTACGAAGAGGTGCTCCGCCGCGCGGGGTACGACGTCGTCACGGCCGGCAGTTGCGCCCAGGCCATGCAGCAAATGGACACCCTCAAGGGGGACGTCCAGGTGCTGCTCGTGGATCTCGGTCTTCCCGACGGCGATGGCTCCGAATTCGTGCGGGACGCGGCGGCGAAATACGGGCCGCGGCCAACCATGTTCGTGAGCGGCTGGACGGACGAGTTCTGGCAGTTGGACGACGCGCCGGGGCGCTGGCTCATCATGCGGAAGCCCGTGGCCGTCACGAAGCTGCTCGCGGCGATGAAATGGCTGGCTGAAGGCGGAGACAAACCGCCGGAATTGGACGACCGCTAGGGAGCGCCCAACTCCAACCGATGGCCGCCGTCACCGGCATTCACCACGTTACCGCGATCGCGGGCGATCCGCAGCGCAATCTCGATTTTTACGTGGGGCTGCTCGGACTGCGCCTCGTTAAGCGCACCGTCAACTTCGACGACCCGCATACCTACCATTTCTACTTCGGGGATGACGTCGGGAATCCGGGGAGCATCATGACCTTTTTCCCCTGGCCGCACGCGCGTCGCGGGCGTCAGGGAACGGGCCAGGTAGCCGTCACCTCGTTCGCGGTTCTTCCCAACGCGTTGGGATTCTGGGTCGAGCGCCTCGTGCAGCACGGGGTGAAGTACAAGGGCCCCGCGAAGCGAGCGGACGGTGAGCAGGTTCTCGCTTTCACCGACCACGATCATCTGATGCTCGAGATCGTCGCGCACGCCGGAGCGGAAGCCCGATCGGCGTGGCACGAGGCGCCGGGCATCTCGCGCGATCACGCGATCCGGAGCTTTCACAGCGTGACGCTCTGGCAGGAGGACGGCAACGCCACCGAGCGCGTGTTGGTCGACACGCTTGGTTTCAAGCCCGTCACCACGATCGGGGCGACGCGGCGCTACGCCGCGGGCGACGGCGGTGTCGGAACGATCGTCGACGTTCGCGCCGTCGGGGGCTTCGTGTCCGGCCAACCGGGGGGCGGCACCGTCCATCACGTCGCTTTTCGTGTGGATGACGATCGCACGCAACTCTCGGTTCGCAGCCAGGTCGCCCAGGCTGGTTACGAGCCCACACCGGTAATCGATCGCGACTACTTCCATTCCGTATATTTTCGCGAACCGGGCGGCGTGCTGTTCGAGATCGCCACTGACCCGCCGGGCTTTACGATTGATGAACCAGCCGACCGGCTCGGGCAGCGGCTCATGCTGCCCAAGCAATACGAGCCACATCGCGACGAAATTGAATCAGTGCTGCCTCCGATCCATCTTCCCGTGGCGGGGTCGGCGGCGCAGCTCTTCGCCAACATCGAGGGTCCAGAGGACGTGAGTGGCGACGCCTTGGGTTTCGTTCATCGATACGTTCCGCCGGCCGCCGACGCAGAGCTCGCTGGTGGCACGACGCTTCTCTTGTTGCACGGCACTGGCGGCGACGAGGACAACCTCATCGCGCTTGGCCGAATGCTACTGCCCGGCGCCGCCCTGCTCAGTCCGCGCGGGAAAGTGAACGAGGGCGGGGCGCTGCGTTTCTTCCGCCGTATTCGGGAAGGCGTCTTCGATCAGAAGGACCTGGCTCTGCGCACGGAAGAGTTGGCGCAGTTCGTCGAAGGCGCCTCAAAGACCTACGGCCTTGACCCCGATGGTATGGTCGCCGTCGGGTTCTCGAATGGGGCGAACATCGCGGGCAGCCTCCTGCTGCGTCGTCCCGGGCTCATTCGCCGCGCCGTGCTCTTGAGTCCCATGGTGCCCTTCGAGCCGGATCCCGTTCCGCACCTGACTGGAACTTCGGTGTTCATCGGTGCGGGCCGCGCGGATACCATGGTGCCGGCAACGCAGAGCGAGAGACTCGCGGAGCTCCTTCGGGAGTCTGGCGCGGACGTGACGGTCCATTGGGAGCCGGGGGGCCATGCCATCGCGCCGAGCGAAATCAAAGCCGCGCAGGAGTGGTTGCAGCTCCAATAGACCTTCATCAATTCGTAATCTCGTTTTCTATCGCAGGATCTGGTTGCACGCATATATCTCACTACTCATGCGTGGAGCCTCCCCCCCAGCCGTCCTGCGCTTCATCGGCGCGATTGCGGTAATTGCCGCGGTTCCCGCAGCGTCCCTGGGACAGACCATTCGCGGGACGGTGGTGGACCGGGGAAATGCTCCTGTTCCGGGAGTCGTCGTGGTGCTCGTGGACGCGCACGGCAGCGTGGCGTCGCGCGCGCTCACGAACGCAGGCGGCGAGTTCCGCGTCAGCGCGACAGCCGCCGGCGCCTATCGGCTGCGCACGATGCGAATCGGTTTTCGGCCGACCATGTCCGCCGCCCTGGCGCTTGGCGTCGGACAGGAAGTCAGTCGGCAAATCGTGTTGGCGGGCGTTCCCTTCTTGCTGGACACCGTGCGTGTCGCCGGTCGCAGCTCGTGCCGCTTGAACTCCGATTCCGCGGCCGCGACGTTTGCGATCTGGGAACAGGTGCGCACCGCGCTGACGGCGACGCAATTGACCCAGGGGACGCGAGCGCTGGGCGCGCGCTTCGTGCACTATCGGCGGTCGCTCGATCCAGACCGCGAACGCGTGTTGTCGCAGAGCTCGACGATCAGCGCGGGCTTCACGACTCGAATATGGGTCTCCCCATCGGCGGACAGTCTCCGCCGCGCGGGGTATGTCGTCTCCAACGTCGATGGGACAACGACGTACTTTGCGCCCGATCTCACCGTCCTGCTGTCCGACGCGTTCATCGAAGATCACTGTTTTCGGCTCGCGGCCGAGAAAGACGGCAGCCGGATCGGAATCGCCTTCGAGCCGACGCGCGAGCGTCGCCGGGTCGCGGGAATACGAGGCACGGTGTGGCTGGACCGGAAGTCGTCGGAACTGCGCAGCATGGATTTTCGCTATACGAACGCCACTCGCGAGCAGGAGTATGGCGATGCTGGTGGGCACATGGCCTTCGCGCCCGCGAGGAACGGCGCCTGGGTGATCTCAGGGTGGAGCATCCGCATGCCGGTGCTCGAGCAGAGGCAGGTGAGCAGCCGTGGTTTTGGCTCAGGCGTCACAAGACTGGAATTCCTCGTGAAGGAGCTCAGAGTCGAGGGTGGCGAGCTAGCACTGCTCACGCGCAATCGCGACACACTCTGGGCCCGTCCGTCCCTGCCGCTCGCCGGCACGGTTCTCGACTCGGTGACGGGCACGCGAGAGGCCGGCGCCCGCGTCGCGGTGCGCGGAACGGCGTTGGTCGCGACCACGGATTCGGCCGGCCGATTCAGGATTCCCGACATCCTTCCGGGTCAATACACCCTCGACATCCGGTCTCGATCGCTCGCGTCCCTTGGAGCCGCGCATTCGATACCGCTCACGCTTACGGACAGCACGACGGCCCTGACGATCCGCGTGCCGACGGCCACTCAGGTGGCGGCGCTCCTCTGTTCCACGCTGGGCGGAATCGTTGCCGGTTCGGTTCGGATGCGCGGCGACTCGGTGCCCCCACGAAACGTGACAATCGCGGCCCGATGGAACGAGACGACGGCGACGGTGAAACGCTGGGGTGGGCTCGAAGCTCGCAGCGACGCGCGCGGCGCGTTCCGGATCTGCAACGTACCGATCAACACGGTTGTGACACTGATCGCGCAGACCGACAGCGCGAGCGCCGCTCCCGTGGAAGTTCGGATTCCGGCGACTCAACGCTACACTGCCGTCGAGCTGCTACTCGATCACGACCTGCCACGTGGTGCGGTGCTATCCGGTTTCGTGCTGAGCGACGTGAACGGTCAGCCGATCGCTGACGTCGAAGTGGCGATTCCCGAGTTGTCGAAGAATGTCTTTACCAGCGATCGCGGCGCATTCCGGATCGATGACATTCCCGCGGGCACGCGACTCGTCGTCGCGCGAAAGATCGGCTACAAGGAGTTGACCACCTCCATTGCTTTCGCCGGCACCCAGACGGTCGAGCGCTCCTTATTGCTCAGCGGCGTGGCGACGCTCGACACGATCGCGGTGACGGAGAGCGCGGCGCTCCCGGACTTCGAGGAGCATCGCCGGCTCGGCCTTGGCCGTTTTCTCACGCGCGCGGACCTCGAGAAATTGCAGGGTCAACCTATCGGGAACTTGCTCTCGCAAGTCGGCGGTGCGGGGATAGCCCGTGGGAAGAGCAATCAAGCTTGGATTCTGACGAGTCGGCCGCGCACGACGGCCGATGGGTTCTGGTGCCCCGACGAACTTGACCGCTGGGAAGCAGGTGAAGGGGTGAAATGCGGCTGCTACGCCAAGGTCTACCTGGACAGGACGCTCATGAATCCGGGAGTGCTTCAGAGGGACGAAAGAACCGGTGACGTGACGCGTCCGACCCCGCCATTCAACGTCAATTCCATCCCGTCGATGTCGATCGAGGCAGTCGAATGGTATGCCGGCCCGTCCGAGACGCCGATGAAGTACAGCACCCTCGATTCGGCGTGCGGCGTCCTCGTGATCCACACGCGGCGCAGTAAGTAGCTGCCGCGTGGTCGCCGCGCGCCCGCCGCGCGCCCTACCGACGGCGCCCGCCGCCCCCACCCAGCTTCGAGCGAAGATCCTCTTCGGCTTCCTCGCGTTCCTTCTCGACCAATTGAGTCGCGGTCTGTTTCTGTGCCTCGTCGAGGAACGGCATGCCGGCCTGGAACGTCGAGTCGTAGTTCGCCCGGATTTGCCGGATCACGGTCAGGAGCTCCTGCCGTGCGAGCGTCGTGCGGGCACGCTCCTGGTCGCCGTCCTCACCAGCCCGTCGCCGCATGGCCAGGCGCAACGAATCGACCTGCTTGTAGAGGCCGTCGTTCAGAGCGTCTTCCTGCTTTCCCAGATCCTTGAACTGCTTGAGCTGGTCGTCAGACAACTTCAGGTCTTTCTTCTTGTCCGCGATCAGCTTGACGGCGCTGAATTTCTCCAGATCGGCTTTCGCGATCTTGGGCGCGGGCCGACCCATGGCAGTATCCGGCTTGTTCCAATCTCCGTAGAGGTCCCTGCCACGGTTCGTGCGCTGTGCGTCAGCGGTCATCGGGAGCAGTAAGAGAGCCGCGACAGCGACTGAGCGACTGAACATATTGGAGCTCCTGCTGGGAAGGTTTCGAGATATAAAGATTGCGCCGTGTCTTCCCGCGCGCCAGCCGTGTCGAAGGCTTTGGGGGCCAGCCGGCCCCCGTTTGGGTCCGTTGATGCCCCCCCATGCCCGTGTCCCCACAGAATTGTGTGCTCGCGGGCCAGGTCGGCCGACTGCACCAGCTGGCTAGAGCGGGATGTTCCCGTGCTTTTTTGGGGGGTTCTTGTCCCGCTTCGTCCTCAGCGATTCGAGCGCATCGATCAGGCGGGGCCTGGTATCGCGCGGATCGATGATGTCATCCAGGTAGCCCCTTCCGGCCGCTATATAAGGATGGGCGAACTTCTCGCGGTACTCCTGAATCTTTGCCTCGGTCGCCGCGGCCGGATCCTTGGCGTCGCCGATCTCCTTCTTGAAGAGGATCTCCACCGCCCCCTTCGGCCCCATCACCGCGATCTCGGCCGTGGGCCAGGCGACGTTGTAGTCGCCGCGGATATGCTTGGAGGACATGACGTCGTACGCACCGCCGTAGGCTTTGCGCGTGATGACGGTGAGCTTCGGGACGGTTGCCTCGCAAAACGCATACAGGAGCTTGGCGCCGTGGCGGATGATGCCGCCGTGCTCCTGCGCCACTCCCG
>JBBDXZ010000140.1:0-13274 GCA_040902075.1 Gemmatimonadaceae bacterium | reverse complement strand
CCGAACTCGCTCGCGGTCTGATACCGGGCGGCGGCATCGCGCTGCAGCGCCTTGTCCATGACCGCCTGCACCTCCGGCGACCACGCGACCTCGGCCTTCATCTCCGTCAGCGTCTTCGGCTGATCGGTGAGCCGCGCGATCATCGACTCCTGCACGGTGTCGGCGGGGAAGGGCAGCTTGCCCGTCATCATCGCGAACGCCACGAGCCCGAGTGAATATGTGTCGCTGCGTCCGTCGAGCTTGTCTCCCGCGAGCTGCTCGGGGCTCATGTATTCCGGCGTTCCGACCACCAGCCCCGTCTTGGTGACTTTCTGCGCTTCGTTGTTCGCGGCTTTGGCGATGCCGAAGTCCACGACTTTCACGCAGTCGGATCCGTCGCGGTTCTTCGCCAGCATGATGTTGTCGGGCTTCAAATCGCGATGGACGATGCCCATGTCGTGCGCGACGGCGAGCGCTTCGGCGGCCTGGCGCGTGATGTCGGCGGCGCGAATCGGCGGCAGCGCGCCCGCCTCCTCGATCACCTTGGTGAGCGCCGGACCTTCGACGAACTCCATCGCGAGATAGATGAGCCCATCGGAAGTCTCACCGAAATCGTACACGGCGGCGACGTTCGGATGGTTGATGCGGCTGGCGTTCGCGGCTTCGCGGTTGAAGCGGCTGATCGCGTCGGCGTCGTGCACCATCCCCGGGTTCATGACCTTCACGGCGCTCTTGCGTCCCATCTTCACGTGCTCGGCGAGATACACGGTGCCCATGCCGCCTTCGCCGAGCTTCTTGATCACGTTGTAGCGGTCCGCGATGATGGCGCCGACCAGCTCGCCCGCCGCGCTGCCCTGCGCCTTCAGCGTCGATCCGTCCTTCGGACAGAATCGCTGATCGAGCTCGTACTCGGTGCCGCACTGCGGACAGATCTTCAACGCGCTCACACGCTCTCCACGCGCATGATCTGATCGCCGACGAGGAAGCGCTGTCCCTCCTTCAGCTGCCGATCGCCACGCACGGCCATCGCCACACCGTTGCGGCTGCCGGCGTCGTTCACGAAGAACTCGATGTCCTCGGAAACGACTTCCGCATGCTTCCCGCTCATCGTCTGATCGTATGGGAAGATCCAGTCACCCGTTTCCCGTCCGAGAAGCGTGGTGCGTCCCGGCGAGAGATGGAACATGTCGCGTACGCTGCCGTCCGCGCGCAGCTGCTCTAGGACGGCGACATCCACCGCCGGCGTGACCGAGCCCATTCGGCGGGTGGAATCCGCTTCCGGCGGGTGCGGACCAGGATAGCCAAGGCGCCGAAAGCGCAGCATCTGCGATCCGATGAGAATCAGGTCGCCATCGATGAGCTTCGTCGGCTCCTCGATGAAGACCCAGCTGCCGTTGCGCGAACCGAGGTCGCGGAGCCAGAGCGACCCTTCATTGAGATCGATGCGCGCGTGCAGCGGCGAGAGGTAGACGTCGAACTCGAACTTGATGTCGGCCTCACCGCGACCGATCACCGCTTCGCCGCGATCGAGGTTGAAGGTGCTCGTGGGGTCGCCGCGCTCGTCGAGGATCGAGATGCTCGGCCCGCTGGCGCGCGCGTCTATCAACGCCGAGGTGGGTTTCATCACGGAGACCCGTTCGCCCACGCGCGTGCCGCACTTCGAACAGAAGAGATCGGCGCCTTTCATGTAGGCCGCGCCGCAGTTCTTGCAACTGTTCTCTTTGATCTCTTTGGACATCCGCGTGCCGCAGTGTCCGCAGAATGTCAGCGAGGCATCGACGGTTCTGCCGCACCGCTGACACTTGGCGCCGACTTCCGCCACGCTGTTTGCAGGTTCAACGGTATTGGGCATAGGACTCGCGGCGGCGCTGGTTCCTGAGAAGGCAGGTTGCGGGTAGGCCGCCGATTTGCTCAACGGCTTGCCGCAATCGCTGCAAAACCGAGCCCCCGCGTCGTTTTCCTGTCCGCAAAAATCACAGGCTGTTGTCACGGGACCAGGGGCGGGGCCGGGTGGGCTGGACGAGGAAGGAGGGGAGGTCAAACAGGGGTCCCCAAGGGGTAAAACAGCATGGGCCGCGAATATAGGTCGCGCAAAAGGGGGGGTCAATGAAGCTAGCCTACATAAGGTTGTGTCACGGCGTGCTTTCCCTGCCCCCCACCTCCCACCCGAACGAGCGCCGTTACCTTCCGCGCACTATGCGACGTGCGCCCTTTCTGTTTGTCATGGCCGCGGCATTGGCGGCGTGCCGTCCGAGCACCGCTCCAACCCCTGTCATCACTGCTGAGTCAGTCGTTCGCGGGTCTTTACCCCCTGTTCCGCTGGTGGAAGGACCCCTGGCACCAAGAGTCGTTTATCCGCGCGCGGATCAGCTCATCCAGTCCCGCGACTCCAACTTCGTTCTGGGGTCAATCGGGCACGGTCGAGCCACCCTGACGATCAACGGACAGCCCGTGCCGGTGTCGCCGAATGGCGCCTTCCTGGCATTCGTCGCGAATCCGCCGCCGACGGCGCCGTTCTATGAGATGGTTGCCGCGGTCGGCGCGGATACGGCGCGCGTCTCGCATCCCGTGAGAGTGCCTGGGATGCTCGAACTGCTTCCGGATTCGCTACGTCCGCCCCCGCCGCCGCCGCCACCACCCAACGTTGTCACGGACACCACGCCCACCTGGATCATCCTCGGCGACTCGGCGTCGGTACAAAACGATACAGACCGCGTGATCATCGGCCGTCCGGGACCCAACAGCGTCTATCGCTGGTTCCTCCTCCCGGGCACGCGCGTGCAGCTCACGGCGCGCTATCCGGGGTTCGCGCGCATCCGTCTCGATTCGGCGCTGCAGATCTGGGTGGACACCGTCGATGCCAGGAAGGTTGCGACCGACACCCTCGCGCCACGTCGCGTCGCGGGCAACGCACGCGTGCGTTCGACCGGCGAGTGGTCGGACTTGATCATTCCGATCGCCGAGCGTCCCGCGTTCTTCGTCGAGGAGAGAGAGCGCACGATCGAGCTGACGTTGTACGACACGCGCGGCAGTACTGATCAAGTGAACTATCCCAGCACCGATTCGCTCATCAGACATGTCGAGTGGGTGCAGGAGGCGCGCGACCGCGTGCGGTACAGTCTGCGCCTCAGCCAGGAGCCGTTTGGATATTTGGTGTTGTACGAGAACGGAGCGTTCGTGCTGCGGGTGAGACGCTCACCCTCGCCGATCGGCAGGCGACCGCTCAGCGGCATCACGGTAGCAGTGGATCCGGGTCATCCTCCGGGCGGGGCGATCGGGCCGACGGGGTTGACGGAAGCGGACGCGGTTCTTCCGGTGGGCTTCGCGCTCACGCGCATCCTCGAGGAGCGTGGCGCGACGGTCGTGATGACGCGGACGACGCGGGACCCAGTCGACTTACAACTGCGTCCCGTCATCGCACGCCGCGCGGGCGCGCACGCGTTGGTGTCGTTGCACTACAACGCGTATGGCGACGGCGTGAATCCGTTCCTCCAGCCCAACGGTATGGAGGTGTATTTCTATCGGCCGCATTCCGAGCTGCTCGCGCGCGCGGTGCAGTCGGCGCTGCTGGCGCATCAGCCGCTCGCCGATCAAGGCGTGTACTACCGCAGTCTGGCGCTGGTGCGCACGCCATGGATGCCGGCGATTCTCGCCGAGGGCGGGTACATGATGATCCCGGAGCAGGAGCACGCGATGAAGACGCCGGAGTTTCAGGAGCGGTACGCGCGCGCAGTCGCTGATGGACTCGAGGCGTACTTCAAGGCATTGCGCAGTCCATGACGCAGTGAACGTCATCAGGCCCGGACTGCAGTCTCTCGGCGCGCCGGGCATGAAAATGACACTGCCTCTCGACCGTGAACCCGCCATATTCTCGGCGTGATCCAACGTGCTGACACGCGCATCGACGTTGTGCAGGAAGTAGTCGCGCGCATCACCGGCGCCCTGCGTCCCTGGCGCATCGTGCTGTTCGGCAGCCGCGCCCGCGGCTCGGCAAAGGAGCACAGCGACTACGACATCTTCGTGGAGTTCGACGCCGACCGTGGCGCGCTGAAGGCGATCCACGCGCAGATCCGCGCGCTGTTCCTCAGCTCCGGCTGGACGCTGGACTTCAAGCTGGCCCGACGCGGGGACCTCGAGCGCCGACGAGATGATCCCGGGACAATCGAGTGGGACGTGGCGCGAGAAGGGAAGCTGTTGTATGCGGACCCGGCGGCTCCAAAGACCCTGGCACTCCCTGATCGTGTGCGCGAGCCATCGCCGGAGCCACCCGAGTCAGTGGGCGAGTGGCTGGAAGCGGCCGAGCGAGATCTGCGACACTGCCGCAAGCACCAAGAGGACGCCGAGGGGCCCGATACTTACTATCCCGAGATTTGCTGGCTCTCTCACCAAGCTGCCGAGAAGTACTTGAAGGCGCTGCTCGTCTCGCGTCGCGTTCATCCAGAGCGGACGCATGATCTCAAAGAGCTGCTCGCGGCGTTGCGTGCCGCGGGTTGCGCGCTTGGCGGCCTCGAGGCGGATTGTGCGTTGCTCACGGAGCACGCTATCACACCGCGATATCCGGCGGGACTGGATCTGGGCGAGGAGGACGCGCGCGCTGCGTTCGCGGCTCTCGAACACGTCGTCGCGGCCGTCCGCGCGGATTTGCCACGGCGTTTGCACTGAGACTGGCGCGGGCCGTGGCGACGGGCTCGAGTCGTACGCCGTGCGTTAATTCGGTGCTGGCTCCAAGATACCGGGCCGCAATCTTGTGGCATGCCCGTCTGTTCCATCTACGGAGAGGCTGGCATCCATCTTCGCGCAGCGCCGCGAGCACGAACGCGTAACCATCCATGGCCGCGTCATGGTCCCGCGCGGTCGAGCGGCAAACGTGCAGGACGACGTCGCTATGTGCGGCGACGAACTCCGCCCACGCATCGTCGCGTTCTGCTCCCTCGCTCGCGTTATAGAGACGCGAGAGGGTGGCGGGCAGACCACTTGACGGGTGCAGGGCTTCGCTCGTTGGCGCAACCTGCAGTGGCCAGATTCCGCTAGCTTACGCCTCCGAGTCGGAGGACGCCAGCACTGCGTATGGGGCAGCGCAATCCTTGCTGATCAAACGGCCGGATTTTTCCGAACAACTGCTTGCACGCCAAAGGTCTTGATCCGTGAAGTGTCCGCTCGTCTTCCGCGGCATCCGCGGCAAAAGGTTTTTACAGCTCTTATCCGTCATTGCCGCGCTGATCGCCCTCAGTGCGCGAAACGTGGATGCCCAGGTCCGCCCGAACAGTGATTGGCGCACGATTCGCACCGAGCACTTCTACGTCCACTTCACTCCCGATCTCGAAGGCGTGGCGCGTCGCATGGCAGTGCAGGCCGAGACCGCGTACGTCCAGCTCTCAAACCTGCTCACCAAGCCGCGCGGCAAGATCGACATCGTCCTCAGCGACGACGTGGACTTCGCGAACGGGTGGGCGAGCCCGTTTCCCTCCAATCGCATCGGCATCTACGCCAACCCGCCGGTGTTCGAGAGCGCGCTGCGCTTCACCGATGATCCCATCCAGCTCGTGGTCACGCACGAGCTCGCGCACATCTTTCATCTCGACCGCTCCGGCGGAGTATGGGGCATGTTGCAGCGTGGATTGGGACGCGTCCCCTTCTTTTTTCCGAACGCGTTCCAGCCGAGATGGCTCACCGAGGGGCTCGCGGTCCACTACGAGTCGAAGCTCGCCGGCGCCGGCCGGATCGAGGGCAGCGAGCATCACATGATCGCGCGGAGCGCGGCGCTTGCGCACCGCCTCCCTCGACTCGATCAGCTCTCACTCGCCAACCCGCATTTCCCGTACGGGTATGCCGCGTACGCCTACGGTTCGTTGTTCGTGGACCATCTCGCGCGGACGTACGGCGACACGGCGATCAAGAAATTCGTCGAGTCGTCGAGCCGTCAAATCGTTCCGATGTGGCTCAACTGGCCGGCGCGTCGCGCATTCGGAAAGAAATTCACGAGTGCGTATCGAGCCTTCGCGGACTCGCTGCTCAGGACCGCGTCCACGGCGCCGTACGCGCCGCCGATACCCGGGTGGCGCGATCTGACCGTGGACGGTGCGTACGCCAGTTTCCCTCGCTGGCTGACTGACTCGACGCTGGTGTACACCGGAACTCCTGGCCGCGAGACGTTTGGCGCCTACACCCTCGCGCTTCAGCACGGCCAGCCGCTAGCCCCCAGCCCCCAGCCCCCAGCCCGACGACGCATCGGACGACGCAACTCTCGCTCGCCGAATTCAGTCCTGCCGGATGGCGCGCTGGTGTATTCGCAGATCGAGTTCACTTCGCTGTACAACATTCGCTCCGATCTGTACGTCTCCAGGGCGCGCGGTGGAACTCAGCGACTCACGCGCGGCGCTCGGCTCGCGTTCCCGGACGCGCGCAACGACGGTCTTCTTGTCGCCGTCCAGACGATAACTGCCGGAACGCGCATTGCCCTCGTCGCATCCGACGGCAAGCGCGTCACACCCATCACCACGGGCGGTCCCGACGAACACTGGACGGAGCCGCGTTGGTCGCCGGACGGCACGCACATCGCCGCCGTTCGCTGGACGCGCGGCGGCACGTCGGAAGTCGTCGTCATCGACACCAGCGGCGCTGTCGTACAGACGCTCGTGCGCGAGCGCACCGTCAACGCGACGCCGACCTGGTCCAGGGATGGACGTCACGTGTATTTCAGCTCGGATCGCAGCGGCATCGCGAATCTCTATCGCGCACCGTTTCGTGCCGCTTTTCCCTCCGACACGACGATTCCCGGCGTCGAGCGCGTCAGCGATTCGCAAACCGGACTGTTCGAGCCCCAACCCTCGCCCGATGGACGCAGCCTGGCGGCAGTCGTGTTCAAAGCCGACGGCTATCACGTGGGCGTCGCCCCGCTGGACAGCGCCCGTCCCGAGAATGCTCCTGCGATCGAAACAGTCGCTCCGCGCGACCCAGCACCGAGCACCCAGCACCCCGCACCCTCGTCGAAATATTCCCCATGGCGCAGCCTCGTCCCCACCTACTGGCTGCCCTTGTTCGCTCCCGCCCTCGAGCCGGACGCCATTCGCTATGGCGCGACGATAGCGGGCACCGACATCGTCGGCCGGCATACGTATCAGGCGGCGCTGCTCGTCCCCGACGACAACAGCGGTCTCACGGGTTCCTTCTACTACCGCAACGCGGCGCTCGGACGTCCCCTCGTCGACGTGTTCGGATCGCAAGACTGGGAAAACCGCGGCTGCATCGCGGACGCGAGCCAGCAGAATGCCTGCGTCGGCGTTCTCCGCCGGCGCATTCGAGATGCGACGCTCGCATTCACCTTTCCGCGTCCGCGTGTCAGGACGTCCTCGTATTTCAGCGTCGGCGCCGGCATGGAGGTGCGCGATTACGCCGCCGACTCCATGCCGCTGCTGCTGCGCATCGATTCGCTCTATCGTCGCACGTACTATTACCCGCGCGCCATCTTCTCGGCGGGTTGGGGCAACACGCAGCATCCGCCCCTCGCGATCTCGCCGGAGGATGGAATCTCACTGGCCGGCACCGCGCGGTTTCGCTGGTCCAGGGTGGCCGATACCGTGCGCTACACCACGAGCTTGGTCGGGTCCGCGGCCGGCTACAAATCGCTCGACCTTCCGGGATTCGGGCACCATGTCATCGCGGTCCATACGGCCGGCGGCGTGCTGGACAATCGCGGCACGGGCTACCTCGAGGTGGGCGGCGTGAGCGGCGGAACGCTCGACGTGTTGCCAGGCTATGTGCTGGGCGAGGGACGCCGCACCTTTGCCGTGCGTGGATTCCCGGCGGCATCTCTGCTCGGCATTCGCGCGTTCAAGGGCAGTGCTGAGTATCGCGCGCCATTGACGCTCCCAGGTCGCGGTCTCGGGGCGCTACCGCTCTTTCTCGATCGCACGAGCATCACGCTGTTCGGCGACGCCGGCAGCGCATGGTGCCCTGGCACCTATATCGCGCGACAGCCGCCGAGCAACTCACTCTGCACCGCGGCCGACGTGGATGCCGGCTTCGTGTTTCTGCGGCCAAACATCATCGCGTCCGCGGGCGCCGAGCTGAATGTGTCGGCGGCGATTCTGAGCTGGGACGCGCCGTTCCGCTATCGCATCGGCGTCGCCGTGCCGCTGCTGGGCACGGAGTATGTACCGGGGGAGCAGAAGGCTGGGTGGTACTTCACGGTCGGGCTGCCGTTCTAGAACGACACCTCCGTGACAAGTCTGTTACTGCGTCTGAGCAGCCTGTCTCCCTTCGAGATCCGAGAAGCTGATCAAGCGATTCGCGTCCTCATCCCACAACGACAATCTCAGGGCGCGCCCCGTATCCCGCAGTCTCACAATGGTGACCTTGTGAAAGAACGGATTCTCGTCATGCGCCTGCTGCAACTTGTAGTTCGGAATCTTCGGACCGATGTGATGCACATGGTGCAGTCCGATGTTCCCGGTGAGCCAGGCGAGCGGCTGCGGCAACTTTAGGTACGAGCTTCCCGCGATCGACGCCTTTGCGTAGTCCCAATCCTCGTGGTGTTCCCAGTACGTGTCCTCGAACTGATGCTGCACGTAGAACAGAAAAACTCCGCAGGCGCCGGCGATATAGATGACGGGGAAGTACACCATCAGGAACTCCGGCAGCACGCCGAAGGCGAGCGCGATGAGGAGCGCCGTCACGATGGCGGCATTGGTTCCCCAGACGCTCGCGAACTGTTTGTCCTTCGTGGCCACGCCGCGCGAGCGGAAGCGCTGATTGTACATGAGCCACAGCGGCCCGACGAGGAGCAGTGCGACGGGGTGTCGCACCATGCGATACTTGAATTGACCCATGGGCGACCGCGCGAGATACTCGGCGACCGTGATCGTCTCCACGTCGCCATGGCCGCGGCGGTCCAGGTCGCCCGACGATGCATGGTGGATCGCGTGATCGCGACGCCACTGCGCGAACGGCGTCAGCGTCAGGGCGCCGGTGATGGAGCCGACCGCGTCGTTGACGCGGCGCCAGGGCAGGAAGGAATTGTGGGCGCAGTCGTGCATGATGATGAACGTGCGCACCGTGAACCCGGCGGTCGGGATCGCGAGAAGCAGCGTCACCCAGTATGGCCACTGGAGTGACCAGATCATGAGCGCGAAGCCGAGCGCGAGCGGGAGGAGCGTCGTAACCAGCTCCACGAACGCACGCGGAACCTCGGTTCGCTGGTACCGCGCTACCGTCTGGCGCCAGTTCGCGTCAGCCGCGGGCGCGGCCTCGCGATTGATCATTGTGGGCATGATGCAATCTAGCGCGCTAAGTGCGGTAACGCACGTATGGCGTTGAGCCCGCTACTCTCTATGACTGCGCGTAAAGACCTTGTTCTTCCTCGGAGAGGACTTTTTCTGCTCGACGGGGACAGAATCGCTCCGCACTCCCGCGACGATCTTCTGCTCGTGCACCGCGAGGCAGTGGCGCTCGAGCTCCTCGAGCGTCGCGAAGTGCGCTCCACAACTCTGACAATGTTTGTGATTCTTGTGCGCCACCGTCTGACCCCCGAGTTCTAAGTCCTCGCACCTACCACCCACCACCTACCACCTCGCACCTAGCATGCCTACCCATCCGACCGCGTTCATTCATCCTCTGGCATACGTTGCTGGCGACGTCACGCTCGGCCCCCGCGTCTCCGTTTGGCCGTTTGCCTCTATTCGAGGGGATAGCGATGTGATCACGATCGGCGACGACACCAACGTGCAGGACGGATGCGTGATTCACTGCGACGATGGCGCGCCCTGCCACATCGGGAAGCGGGTCGGGGTCGGACATCGCGCGATTGTTCACGGCGCCGTCGTCGAGAATGACGTGTTGATCGCGATGGGAGCAGTCTTGTTGAACGGCGTGCAGGTGGGGAGCGGCTCGATCATCGGCGCGGGCGCGGTCGTGCGGGAGGGCTTTGTCGTTCCGCCCAATTCGCTGGTCCTCGGCGTCCCCGGCCGCATCGTGCGCGAGACCACCATGCAGGAGCGCGATCGGATCGTCAAAACGGTCGAGGCGTACATCGAGCTCCAACAGCGCTACCGCGCGTCCTAGCTGCGCCGACCGGCTGTCAGAGAGCGCCTCGTCGAACGCCGCGATCGTCGCCCCACCACTCCGGCGTGCCGTAGGCCATGAGAAGGACGCCTTTCATGTGAGAACTATTCGACTACTCTGCTCGTGCACGAAGTCCACGAGACGTATCGCGTTGTCCAGCGGCGTAGAGGGCAACAGGCCGTGCCCGAGGTTGAAGATGTGTCCGGGCCGCCCAGCCGCCCGCCGCAACACGTCCGCCGCCTTGTGCTCCATCACCTCGGCGGATCCGTGCAGCGCGCCCGGATCGAGATTTCCCTGAATGCCCTTGTCGAATCCGATCCGCTCCCATGCGACGTCGAGAGGCATGCGCCAGTCCACGCCGATCGTCGTCGCCCCATCGGTCTTCATCTCGTCCAGCAGCGTCGCGGTGTTGACGCCGAAATGGATCGTGGGAATTCCGGAGGGGCGCAGCGACTCGAAGATCCGGCGGCTGTAGGGCTGCACGTACTCGACGTAATCGTCCGGGCCGAGCGCTCCCATCCAGCTGTCGAAGAGTTGAACCGCGTCCACTCCGGCGCGCACCTGCGCCAGCAGGTAGGTACTCATGATCGCCGTGAGCCGGCTGAGCAGGGCATGCCACACGTCCGGTGCGCCATGCATCAACGCCTTGGTCTTCGCGAAGTCCCGCGTCGGACGCCCTTCTATTAAATAAGACGCCAGCGTGAACGGCCCGCCGGCGAAACCGATCACGGCCCGGGCGGGCGCAAGCGCATCACGCACCAACTGGATGGTCTCGAGCACGAACGGAACGTCTTGCTCCGGTACGATCGGCCGCAGCACGTCCAGGCCGGCGGCGTCGCGAATCGGACGTTTGATGACCGGCCCTACGTCGTCAACGAGCACGAGGTCGATCCCGATCCCCACCAGCGGCAACATGATGTCCGCGAACAACACCGCCGCATCGAGCGGCATGCGGCGCATCGGCTGCAGCGTGACTTCAGCGCACAGCTCCGGCTGCCGGCAGATCTCGATCAACGTCCACTTCTCGCGCAGCGAGCGATATTCCGGCAGAATGCGCCCCGCCTGACGCATGAACCACACGGGCGTGTACTCGGTGGGCTCGCGCCGCGCCGCCCGAGTGAAGACGCCGGCGTCAGCCCGCGAGGTTGAGAACATCTTCCAGTGGCCGATGGATGGCGGTGAAGATGGGCGTGTCCCGCAGCGTGTACCGCCGCGCCTCGGTAGCCCGTAGTGCCACGACCAGCTCGTGATGGCGTTCCAACACGTTGGTTTCGTACGCGACGATGAACTCCTGATCGTCGAGCCCCGTCGTGTAGAGCAGCACCTGACGCACGTCGTCGAAGTCGTGGCCGATGCGCATATGCTCGTTCATCATTCCCTGGCGCGCCTCGCGGCTCATCAGGTACCAGTCCATCGTCTTCACGAAAGGGTAGACGATGAGGTACTTGAGCCGTGTCGCTTCGTCCAACGCCTGCTCCTGCGCGTTGCGCTTCTTGGTATAGACCGACGGGCGAGTGATGCCCCAGAGCGAATGCGCGATCTCGCAGTACCGTCCCAGCCCCGTCTGGAGCAGCGCGCCCGTGAGATCCTGGACGACGTCGGGCGCGCTCGCTTTCCACCAGAGGAGCATGTCGGTGCCGGCTTTCAGCCCGAGGGTGCTGTACGCGAATGTCTCGACCTCCTTCGACGCCGCGCACAGCGTCCGGGTGAAATCCTCGCGGCCGGCAGCCCGTGTGGCTGCGTCGAGCCGGCGCCATTGCGGGTCTACGCGCAGCATCAAGTATTGGACGAACTGGCTTTCCTCAGCCAAGAGCCATCCTCTTCGGCCCTGTGTCTTGCTTCAGGGCCTGCTTGGGTTGGTGCGACAACTTTCGCGCGATGCGATACGCCATCTCCGCGAGGATCTCTCGTTCGCGCGGACCCAGCGCCGGCAGTTGGACGAGTGCGCGAGTCAGCTCGTTCTCCGCGACGGCAGTCGCGTGCGCGTCCACGGCCGCGATTCGTTCAGCGGCTGCGCGCGCATTCAACCACTCGAGGAATCTGCCCACCTCCGTGTCCACGATCGCCTCGGCAGCCGGTACGTCGGCGCGACGCGCCTCACGGTGCGTCTCGGCCACGCCGGCCAGCTCGTCGAGCGTCAGAATCGACACCCCCGGGATCATCGTGACGAACGGATCCACGTCGCGCGGCATACCGAGGTCCACGCACAACAGCGGAGCGCCGGGTCGCAACGCGGCGCGGTGTGTGAGAAAGTCCGGCGTCAGCACCGGATGCGGTGCCGACGCGCAGCAGAATACGACATCCGCGGTAGCCATCACGTCAGCCAGATCCGCCAGGCTGCGGGCTTCGGCGTTCACCGCCAGCGCCAACGCACTCGCGCGCTCGCTGGATCGGCTCACGACGGTGAGTGCCGTCGCGCCGACCGATTTGAGTTGTCGCGCCACCAGCGACGCGGACTCTCCCGCGCCGAGCACCACGACGTTCCAACGTTCGAGTGAGCCGAGGCGTTCCCGCGCGCGACGCACCGCGAGTGACTCGAGCGATACCGAGTGCCGCCCGATTCCGGTGAATGTGCGAACGCGCTTTCCGCACGCGAGTGCGGCCGATCCCAGGCGTTCCAGCGTCGGCCCGAGAGTTTCGGCGTGGCGCGCCGCCGCGAGCGCCTGCTTTACCTGCGCCTGGATCTGGTCTTCGCCCAGGACCATCGATTCCAACCCGCTGGCCACACGCAGCGCGTGGCGCACGGCGGCCGCGTGCTCGCGCGCGTATGCCACGGCACGCACGTCATCCAGTGGGAGGCGGCCCCACTCGGCGAGAAACGCCTCCAACAACTCGACGCCCGCCGCGGAATCATCGAACACGCCGTACACCTCTGTGCGATTGCAGGTCGAAAGAACCAATGCTTCGCGCGCCCGCGATCTCAGAATAGACAGCGCGGAGTCGAGCTCGTGACCGCTGACGCTCAAGCGTTCACGAATGGCCATCGGCGCGCTCGCGTAATTCACACCTACGACTGCAGTCCGCACGAGTGGAAGGGGGAAGAGTTACCTCAAAACAACCACGCAAACGGGAGTCGGCGAATCCGTACAACTACGGAGCCAGGGGCCAAATGAAAAAAGACCGCGGCATTTGCCGCGGCCTTTTTCCACACTACGAGACGCTTTTACGGACGGGGCGGCCGACGCTTTGTCCCAGAGGGCAACTGCCCGCAGCTTGGGCGCGCGCCACTGCCTGCA
>JBBDXZ010000139.1:0-13483 GCA_040902075.1 Gemmatimonadaceae bacterium | reverse complement strand
CCCACCCAGTACAGGTCGATCAGGAAGTACAGCGTCTGAAAGACCATCGTCACGAGCATGAAGCTCGTGGTCTTCAGCAAATGGCGGGTGAGCGGGCCGGTGGTAAGATCCTGCATCGGCCAAAATGTATCCTGGTCATGGCCGTTCGATGGTAAGAGCTTTTCGGGAGGCCGTAGCAGGCTCGCCCAACACTCGCCATATTCGCACCCGTACCTGGAGCGAGGAACGATGCAATCGCCGCAATACGACGCGATCGTGGTGGGATCCGGAATCTCCGGCGGCTGGGCCGCGAAGGAGCTGACCGAGAAGGGGCTGCGCGTGCTGCTGCTCGAGCGTGGCCGCAACGTCGAGCACATCAAGGACTACGTCAACGCGACCAAGGCGCCGTGGGAGTATCCGCATCGCGGCGGCCGCACGAAGGCGATGGAAGAGCTGTACCCGGTGCTCAAGCGCGACTATCCGCTGAACGAGAAGAATCTCAGTTTTTGGGCGTCCGACAAGGACTCGCCGTACACCGAGGTGAAGCGGTTCGACTGGTACCGCGGCTACCAGGTCGGCGGCCGCTCGCTCATGTGGGGACGTCACAGTTACCGCCTCAGTGACTTCGACTTCGAGGCCAACGCGAAGGATGGCATCGCCGCCGACTGGCCATTCCGCTACGCGAACATCGCTCCCTGGTACGATCACGTCGAGCGCCACGCGGGGATTCAGGGATCGCGCGAAGGGCTGCCACAGCTCCCCGACGGTCAGTTCCAACCGGCCATCCCGCTCAACTGCGGAGAAGAGCTCGTCGCCGGGCGCCTGAAAAAACTGTACGAGGGCCGCCGACGAATAATCATCGGACGCACGGCGAACCTCACGAAAGCGCTTCCCGGGCGCGGCATCTGCCAGCACCGCGGCGCCTGCTGGCTCGGCTGCCCGTACGGCGCGTACTTCAGCACGCAGTCGTCCACGCTGCCGGCGGCGGTGAAGACCGGACGTCTGACGCTCAAGCCATTTTCCATCGTGAGCGAAGTGCTCTACGATCGCGACCGCAAACGCGCGACGGGCGTGCGCGTCCTCGACGCCGTGACCAATCAGACAACGGACTACTCAGCGCGCGTCGTCTTTCTCTGCGCGTCGGCGCTGAACTCGACCTGGCTGCTCATGCGCTCGGCCACGGACGTGTGGCCCGGTGGACTTGGCAGCAGCTCCGGAGAGCTGGGCCACAACCTCATGGACCATCACTTCCGCGCGGGCGCGGAAGGGTTCCTCGATGGAATGGAAGACAAGTACTACTACGGCAGGCGCCCGACCGGCTTTTACATCCCCCGCTTCCGCAACCTCTTCGGCGACAAGCGCGATTATCTGCGCGGCTTCGGGTACCAGGGTAGCGCCGGACGGGATGGGTGGTCGCGCGCCGTTACCGAGCTGGGAGTCGGAGCCGGCTTCAAGGAAGAGATGTCGCAGCCGGGGCCCTGGAAGATCGGCGCCACCGCGTTCGGAGAGATGCTCCCCAATCACGCGAACCAGGTCTCCCTCGATCACACGAAGAAGGACAAGTGGGGGCTGCCGGTTCTGAAGATCGACTGCGCCACCGGCGAGAACGAGCGGCTCATGCGCAGAGACATGGTCCTGGACATGGCGGACATGCTCGAGCAGTGCGGCGTGAAGCAGATCAAGATGTTCGACAACGGGTATTTCCCGGGGATGGGGATCCACGAGATGGGCACCGCGCGGATGGGGCGCGATCCCAAGACCTCGGTGCTCAACGCGACCAATCAGGTGTGGGACGCACCAAACGTCTTCGTCACCGATGGCGCCTGCATGACGTCTGCCGCGTGCCAAAACCCGTCATTGACGTACATGGCGATCACCGCCCGCGCCGCGGATCACGCGGTGAACGAGCTGAATCGAAGGAATCTCTAGGTGCTGGGTGCTAGGTGTTCGGTGTTAGGTGCCAGGAACCAGCGGAGAGGAAGACATGACCGAAAGAACAACGATCGATAGACGCGAAGCGATCAAGCGCGTGACGGCCATTCTCGGAGGCGTCGCGCTCGTCGGCGGAAGCTCGCTGCTCACAGGGTGCCGAGAGCCGAACACCGACGCGCCCTTCACCGCCGAGGAGATCGCGTTTCTCGACGAGATCGCCGAGACGATCATTCCCGAGACGAATACGCCCGGCGCGAAGGCGGCCAAGACCGGCGCTTTCATGGCGCTGATGGTCACGGACAGCTATGACGCGCGCGACCGGAAAATCTTTCGCGAGGGCATGCGCAAACTGGACGACGCGAGCCGGCAGGCCAACGACGCGACGTTCATGGAAGCGACGCCACAACAGCGGCTCGCGTTGCTCGAGTCCATCGATCGGGAACAGAAGGTCTACAGCGACGCGAAGGAACTGGAGTCGCGGACGCGGTCGCTCGCCTATCTGACCGACCAGCGGAAGGAAATGTCCCCCGGCGCGGACGTGGGACCGGCGACGGCGGTGACCGCCGACAAGCCCGCGCACTACTTTCGCATGATGAAGGAGCTCGCCCTGCTCGGCTACTTCACCTCGGAAATTGGGTATACGCAAGCGCTGCGTTACCGGGAGACGCCGGGCCGCTACGATCCGTGCGTTCCATACAAGGCCGGCGAGAAGGCCTGGGCCCCACACGCCTGAAGCTGGGCCGCTATGAGAGCGGCTTCCCATGCAAGGCTTCAACTTCACGACGCACGTCCGCAAGGTGCTCGCGATGGCTCGCGAGGAAGCCGTGCGACTGCATCACCCGTACGTGGGCACCGAACATATCCTGCTCGCCCTGACACGTGCGGACGAGGAGAGTGTCGCTACCGCGGTGCTTCGGAATCTCCGAATCGATCCCGAAGGGATTCGACAGAAGATCGATGACACCATCAAGATCGGAAAAGCCGAACAGCCTTCCGACCTTCCGTACACGTCGCGGGCGAAGAAAGTGCTGGAGCTCGCGATGTCGGAAGCGCGCGAGCTGCATCACAGCTACGTGGGCACCGAGCACCTGCTGCTTGGCCTGCTCCGCGAGGAGAAGGGGATCGGCGCCCAGGTGTTGGCGTATCATGGCCTCACGCGGGACGAAGCGCGCGCCGAAGTCGTGCGCCATCCAACGGTCGGTGCCCGAGCGGGCGGCATCGATGCCACCAACCGCAAGCGGTCCGGTGCGGGTCCCATCACGGGTAAGGAAGAGCGAGTCGCACAAGCAGTTTCCATGGCCTCCAGATCGCAGTTTGCCGCCGTCGCGTTTTGGATGACATTGGCACTCGTGGTTCTCATCGATAGCGTGCGGCCGATTGTGGCCGTACTCGCCGGCGTCGAGCAATTCGATCGACAGGTGGTGGTTCTAGCGAGCATCGAGATCGTCGGAGCGCTTCTGTTCCTGGTTCCAAAGACCTTGCGCTACGGCGCATGGATTCTGCTCGCCGTCTTTGCGGTGGCGATCGTGGCGCATCTCGCGAAGGGTGAATTCCCAGCGCCGCTGTTCGTGTATGCGGCCGGCACGTACTTCGTGCTCGTTCAGAAGCAGGCGAAAAGACCGCGATCGCTGGGCAGCCACAGCTAATCGGCGGACGAGCCCCTGCAATAGACATGTCAGTCTTCACGAATCCGGCTTCGGGGTCCGCGGCTCACGCCAGTGCCTACGTCCAGGCGGTACTGGGTCTGCTCGGCGCCAAGGATCCCATCGCGGTTCTCGAGCAAACCGAGGCTGAGCTTCGCCGGGCGCTAGCGGGCCTCACTCCGCGGCAAGTCGCGCAGCGAGAGGCGCCGGGCAAATGGGCCGTGCGGCACGTCGTGCAGCATCTCGCGGATTCCGAGCTCGCCTGGGGCTATCGACTGCGCATGGTGCTGGCGCAGGATCGGCCGCCGTTGACCGGCTACGATCAGGACGCGTGGGCCGAGCGACTCGGATACGACGATGCCGACGCCGCCCGGGCACTGGAGGAGTTTGCGACACTGCGTAACTCGAACCTGCGGCTTGTGCGGCGCGCGACGCCGCGCGATCTCGAGCGGGTGGGCGTGCATGCGGAGCGCGGGGAGGAGAGCGTCCAGCACATGATGCGCCTCTACGCGGGGCACGACATCCTGCACCTGCGTCAGATCGACCGAATTCGCCAGGCTGTTGGAACGACCGCCCCCAGTTAGGTCCTAACCCGTTGCAGCGGGACGCTCAGTCGTCGTGACTCTTCTCGTAGTTGATCTGCGCCTGCACCCGCTCGGTTGCCTGCGCCTGATCTCGGCGCTTCGCGGCGCGCATCGCTTGTGCCTTCGTTGTCTCCGACGCCACGTTGGGAAGTGAGAAGCGCCGCTCGAGGTCCACGGCGCCACAGGCCTTGCACGCAGGCGTTTTCCCGCCACGAACGAGCAGCTCGAATTCGTGCCTGCACGCCTTGCAGGAATATTCGTAGATCGGCATGGTGTCGAAAATGGGGCTGCCAACGGCAGGACGAAAGTCGCATTTTCTGAAAGTGACGACCTGGACCGTCGCCGCGGTCCTGGCCGCCGCTCTCATGTGGATCACACGTCTCGGCACGCGGTGGCCATCGGTCTATTACATGACCGGCTCGTCCATGGAGCCCACGGTTCGCGCGACCGAATACTTTCTCGCATGGAGTGCGACTGCCCGGCTGTCGCGCGGCGATCTGGTAATCTTCCGCTATCGCGACGAGGACGGAGTCTTTCACGTCCTGCGCCGCCTGGCGGCGTTCGCCGGCGACACTGTGTCGATGCGGGCTGGCCGGGCCGTCGTGAACGGCGTGCCCCAGCAGTGGGCGTTCCGAATCATCGAGCCGGAAGCGTGGCGTTCGGTGATAGCGCGCGGAGAGAATCTGTACGACTGGGGACCGTGGATCGTCCCGGTGGATTCCGTGATGCTTCTCGCCGACACCCGCGATATCATAGGCTGGCCGGACAGCCGCTTTATCGGTTACGTCTCCCACAACGACATCCTCGCCCGCGTAACGCGCACACTCGCCGGACGCCGGCTTCGCTAGTGCCACTCCTTCGCATGGCCTTCAGTAGGGGACGGGACCTTGGGTGGTAGCGCGGTTCTGATTTACGGCAACGCCAGCGATGCGCTCTTGCGGCCACGGCCGGCGCCGCGCTCGATGGTGGATCGTCTACTCGGACGCGCGCACACCGAGGTTCCAACGTGGTCTCCGCTCGGTCGAAACCGGCGCATGATCGACGTACCCGCGAACGCGCTCGAGAAAAGCCTCTCGGCGGCCTTTCGCGATCACGTAGGGGCGCGCTTCGATCGGCCATGGGCCGCGACCGCGTCGGTGCTGGAGTATTTGCAACTCGGCGTCATGAGCGTGTACGTGCGGGGAGAGGCTGCTGGCGAGAACGCTCCGGAGTGGTACGTGCAGATCACGTTTTCCGGGTGTGCTGGAATGGCCGAGGTGTCCTCGGAGCTCGCGGCTCATTGGGCGGAGCGCTGGTACCGCGCCGAGCAAGCCAATGTCGTATCGACGCATCTGCGGCCCTATGGGTTCGAGCCGAATGGCCGGATCGAGCCCGATCGGTCGGCTGAGGTTTTCGCACCAATAGGAACGGCCGGCTACGCCGTGTACAACGCAACGCCACGGGAGGAGGAGGAGGAGGAGGACGGGGAGGGGGAGACCGACGAAGAGGATTTCGAGAGCCGTTACTTCGACATCGACGCCTCGGCGCTCGAGATGTTGAGCAAGAGCGAAAGATTGCGAGCTTTGAAAGAGCTTGACGAGGGCCTGCCACGCTTTCTTCCAGCCGGTTCCTGTTGCTGCCAATGGTGCGCCCCGGCCTTCGACGTCGCCGCCGCCGATCGCGTGGTGCCGTTCCGCTGAAAGCGTGATCGCGCCGACGAGCCGTTGACTCACGCTCGATTCACGACATAACGTATTCCCAACAGCAGGACTCCAAGGGCCTGCGACCGCTCCCGTACACCTGTCGGACCTGTGGGCCGACGTCACACGCAGAGACACGGAGCTTCCATGATCACCGCACCAAGAGCGCCCAAGCATTTTCTCATCGTCTTCACGGACCTCACGCGCTTCAAGGACCAGAGCCTCCGCGTCGAACATACGGAGCTCGCGGACACTCTCGACGCACTGTACGAGCGCACGGCGGTCGCCGTGCAGGCCGCGGGCGGCACGCTCGTCAAATTCATCGGTGACGCGACGCTGGCCGTCTTTCCCGAGAGCGCGGTGGACTCCGCAGTGCGCATGCTGCTCGAGCTGAAGCCCGACATCGACGATTTCATGTCGGCACGAGGGTGGATGTGCCGGCTCACGATCAAGGCGCATTACGGCGAGGTGATCGCGGGCGAGTTCGGCCCTCAGGGAAGCAAGCGATTCGACGTGATTGGGCGCGCGGTCAACACGACGGCGATGCTGCAGTCGCAGGGGATCACGCTGTCTGCCGAAGCCTTTCGGAAGCTCACCCCCGAGCTGCGACAGCAGTTCAAGAAGTACACGCCACCGATCACCTACATCCGTGCCGAGGATCCTCGCCCTTCGGGGCTGAGGCCGGTCCACTGACCGGCTGCCCATTTTCCCTGTCTCTACACAGAGGTAACACTCGATGATTCCCAGAAGCACACGGGCTGGCGCCATCTGCGCCTCCGCTCAGCGTTTGTTTCTCGTCCTCGCGATCGCCGCTCCGATCGGCGCCCAGGCACGCGACACGTCACTTCTCACCGTCGAGCGGATCTTCGGCACGCGTGAGTTCGCCGGACAACCCTTTGGCCCGACCCGCTGGCTCGACGACAGCACGTACACGGCGGTCGAGCCGGCCGCCTCCGCACAGGGCAACAACCTGATGCGCATCGACGCCGCCAGCGGCCGGAAGATGGTGCTGGTCGGCGCGGAGCTGCTGCGCCCGAGCGGGCAGCAGGAGTCGCTGGAGGTGGAGGAGTACGAGTGGAGCGCGGACCGCAAGCGGCTGCTCGTCTTCACGAACTCTGCCCGCGTGTGGCGCGCGAACACGCGGGGCGATTTCTGGGTGCTCGATCACACGACCAAGGCGCTGAAAAAGCTTGGCGGTCCGGACGCAAAACCGTCCACGCTCCAGTTCGCGAAATTCTCCCCCGACGGCCGGCGCGTCGCGTATGTCCGCGAACACAACATCTACGTCGAATCGCTCGACGACGCGCGCGTCACCGCGCTGACGACGGACGGATCCAACACGATCATCAATGGCACGTTCGATTGGGTGTACGAGGAGGAGTTGGGGATGCGCGACGGGTTCCGCTGGAGCCCCGACGGGACGCAGATCGCGTACTGGCAACTCGATGCCAGCGGCGTCCGTGATTTTCTCCTCATCAACAACACCGATTCGCTTTACTCGTTCACGATTCCGGTGCAGTATCCCAAGGCCGGGACGACCAACTCGGCGGCGAAGATCGGCGTCGTCAGCGCGAACGGCGGGCCGACGACATGGGTGAAAGTGCCGGGCGACCCGCGCAACAACTATCTCGCGCGGATGGACTGGGCGGCGAACACCACGGAGCTGATTGTCCAGCAGCTCAACCGCCGGCAGAACCAGAACACCTTCTGGGTCGTGAATGCGCGGACCGGCGATGCGCGCAGGCTGTTCGTCGAGCGTGACAGCGCCTGGATCGACATCTACGACGACCACGCCGACTGGGGGCCTGGCCCGTCGCTGCACTGGCTGCCGGATGCCTCCGCGTTCGTGTACCTGAGCGAACGTGACGGGTGGCGCCATGCGTGGCTCGTCGCGCGCGACGGCAGCATGCGCCTCGTCACCAAGGGCGCTTACGACGTGATGAAGGTCCGCAAGATCGACTTCAAGGGGGGCTGGCTCTATTTCGACGCGTCTCCCGACGACGCGACGCGCATGTTTCTCTGGCGCGTCAAGCTCGACGGAACGGGACAGCCACAGCGGCTCACCCCGACGACGCGCGGCCGCCACGAGTACGACATCGGGCCCAACGCGAAGTGGGCGATCCATAGCGGTTCATCCTGGGGAACGCCGCCTGTCACCGATCTCGTGAAACTTCCGTCGCACCAGGTCGCGCGCACGCTGGTCTCGAACGAGCGTCTCGCGGCGAAGCTCGCTACGGTGAAGAAGGGCGAGTTCGAATTCTTCCAGACGGACATCGGCGGTGGCGTGAAGCTCGACGCGTGGATGATGAAGCCGCCCACCTTCGACCCCTCGAAGAAGTATCCCGTGTTGTTCACGGTGTATGGCGAGCCGTGGGGCCAGACGGTGCTGGACGGGTACGGCAACCGAGGGTGGTTGTGGCACCTCATGCTGACGCAACAGGGATACATCGTGGCGAGCGTGGACAACCGCGGAACGCCGGGACCGCGCGGGCGCGCCTGGCGCAAAGCGCTGCTCAATCAAATGGGCAAGCTGCGCGTCAACGATCAGTCGGCCGCGGCGCGCGTGATCGCGCGGCGTCCGTATGTCGACTCCACGCGCTTCGCCGTGTGGGGATGGAGCGGCGGTGGATCGAGCACCTTGCTGCTCATGTTCCGCGCGCCGGAGCTATACAAGGTCGGGATGTCGGTCGCCCCGGTCGCGGACGTGCACAACTACGACACGATCTATCAGGAGCGCTACGTCGGACTGCCGTGGACTGATTCGGCGGCGTATCACGACGCGTCGGCGATCAACTTCGCCGAGGGGCTGCGCGGCGATCTACTTGTGGTGCACGGGACGGGTGACGACAACGTGCACTATCAGGGAACCGAGCAGCTCGTGAACGCGTTGGTGGCGGCGAACAAGCCGTTCACGATGATGGCGTACCCGAATCGAACGCACGGCATTTATGAAGGGCGGGGGACTACGGTGCACCTTTACAACTTGCTCTCGCGGTACCTCAAGGAGCATCTCCCCGCGGAAACATGCGTAGCGCTCGCTTGCAACCCGTAACTGCAATGTTATCATTCAGTTACACGCTACCACGCAGGACAATGCAGCCAGATAATCCAGCTTTGAACCACCAGCATCGGTTGAGCCCATCCGGAACGTTGCGTCTGGGTTTCTAGTCACGATGTGCAGTTTTACCAGAACGAAGACTTCCGTAATTGTTCGACGCCACGGTCGGGAATGTCTTCGAGAAAATCGTCGCCAACCGAAAGTACGATGGTGCGTGCCTACGGCGAGATGGTGGATCTTCTGTGGAAGGAGGGCAAGGCCGAAGGAGCGAATCGCGCTCGCCGACGTGAACTCCCACGGGTTGGAACGGATTTGCGGCGTGCACGTGCGCGTCCTTCCGGCCGAGCCGGCCTAGCACCCAGCATCCAGCACCCAGCACCCAGCACCTGGCACCTCGGGTTTAGTCCGACCTCAACGCGATCATGGGATCCAGCCGCGTCGCACGTCGCGCGGGGACGTAGCTCGCGAGCAACGCCACGATCATCAGCAGCATCGCAACCGCCGCGAGAGTGAGCGGGTCCGTGGGACTCACATCATATAGAAGTCGCTGCACCATGCGCCCCGCGGCGAAGGTGCCCGCGAGTCCGATCGCCAGGCCAAGCGCGACCAGCTTGGCCGGCTCACTCAGGACCGACCAGATGACGCTCCGTCGCTGGGCGCCCAATGCCATCCGAATGCCCAACTCGCGCGTGCGCTGCGTGACCGCGGTCGCGGTGACGCCGTAGACGCCGAGAGCCGCCAGCAAGAGCGCCGCCGCCGTGAACACGCCGACGAGCGTCAATACCAGCCGCCGCTCCGCCAGTGAATCGCGAATCTGGTCCGTCATCGGCCGCATGCTGACGATCGCCTGCTCGGAATCGACCGAGTGAATCGCCCGACGCGCTGCCGTCACGAGCTGCATGGGATCGCCGCTCGCGCGAACCGCGACCACCATGTAACGGTACTGGTTGTATCCGTGCGGGACGTAGAGCTGTCCGCGCCCCTCGTCCTGCAGATTGTACATCCGCACCTGCCGCGCGATGCCGACGACCCGCAGCGTGTCGCCGTCGATCGTGACGTTTTGCCCGACTGCGTTTCCCTTCGGGAAATATCTTTTCGCGACGATGTCCGAGATCACCGCGACCTTGGCCGTGCTATCGCGATCGCCGGGCTCGAATTCCCGGCCCTCGAGAATGGGAATCCCCATCGCCGCGAAATAGCCGGACGTCGCCGCCGTGACGTCTCCCAGCATGCCGTCGTGCTGCCGGTTGCCAGTGTTCGTGGGCGAGGACGGGAAGAACACGCCGCTCTGATCCGCGCCGGCCGAAAGTGGAATCGCACCGGTGGCACCAGCCGACGTCACTCCTGGCAATGGGCGCAGCGCGTCCAGGTATCGGGTGAAGACGTCCACGACCGGCTGCCCTGTGGCATACCGCGCGCGGCTCGCCATCAGCTCGATCGTCAGGACGCCATCCGCGGAAAAGCCCGGATCCACTCGCATCAAGCGCACGAAACTGCCGAGCAGTAGTCCAGTCCCCGCCAACAGGACCATCGAGAGCGCCAGCTGAGCCAACACCAACGCACGGCGCACTCGGCTCCCCGATCGCGAGGGCGCCTTCTCTCGCAGCACCGTGGAGATGTCGCTTCGCGCCGAGTGGAACACGGGCGCCAGGCCCATCCCGATGCCCACCACCAGTGCGACACCAAGGGTCACCCCGAGCACGGCGAGGTCGATACCGATCTCCTCGCGGCGCGGGAGTCCCGCCGGCGCGAGCGCCAGCAGACCACGTAATGCCCATGTGCCGAGCAGCGCGCCCAATGCGCCGCCGGCGAGCGAGAGCATGACCGTCTCCGTGAGGATCTGGCGCGTGACACGTCCATGACTCGCGCCGATCGCGCGCCGAACCGTGATCTCGTGCTCCCGCCGAGCGGCGCGCACCAGCGCGAGCACGGCGAGGTTCGCGCACATGATCAGCATCAGCATCCCGACCGCGGCCAGGAGCGCCAGGAGCGCCGGCCGGACTTCGCGCACCATCCGCTCCTGCAACAACACGGGGACGAACTTGAATCCCTGTTTGCCATACTGGTCACTGTTTATCCGCGTCGAAAGCGCCGAGAGCTCCGCGAGCGCATCGTACATCGTGACATCCGGTCGCACCCGCGCGAGAACGCCCAAGGAGTGGTTGTTCGGATTCATCGCGCGCAGGGTGTCGACGAGCGGCATGTACACCTCCGCGTCGGACGGCGACCCGAGGCTGCTCTGCGCCGAGAAGCGGAACGCCGAAGGGAGAACGCCAAGTACGGTTGTCGCCATGCCGTCGACGAGAATCGTCTTGCCGATGAGCGAGGTGTCAGCGCCGAAGCGTTGGTTCCAGAGCCTGCGACTCAACACCGCCACTCTCGGCGCGCCCGGCTGGTCTTCTCCCGGCGCGAATCCGCGTCCGATATCCGGCCCGGCGCCCAGAAGCTGGAAGAAGTTGGCCGACACGGAAGACAGAGACGCTTGCTGCGGCTCGTTGCCGCCGCCCCCGCCGAGCGTCACGCTGTTCCCGCGTATCGCCGCGAATCCCTCGAACCGCTGTGCCTCCGTGCGCAGCCGCACGACCTCGGGGCCTGTGACCCACGCCTCGGGGACGCCAATCCAGTCGAGTCCGTCCCACAGCACCATCAGCTTTGACGGCTCGCGATAGGGAAGAGGCTTGAAAAGGATTCCGTTGGCGACGCTGAAGATCGACGCATTCGCCGCGATCCCGAGCGCGAGCGTGAGCACGACCACCGCCGCATATCCCCGGCTGCGCGAGAGCGAGCGCCGACTGTAGCGCGCGTCGCGGAGGAAATCCTCGAGCCAGGAGCCCCCGCGCGCTTCGTTGCCCTCTTCCTTATATCGCTGAACGCCGCCGAAGCTCGCGAGGGCCCGGCGACGAGCTTCCTGCGGAGGAACGCCCAAGCGCTCGAGCTCGGCCGCTTCCATCTCGATGTGGTAGCGCATCTCGGCGTCCATCTCGCGGTCGTCGGCGTCGCGCCGAAAGATCCTCAGCACGCGAGACACGCGATTCCTGGATGGCATCTAGGTGGCCCTCAGCACGGCTTCGACCGCGCCGGAGAAGGCGCGCCAACTCGCGCGCTCCTGATTGAGATGCGTGCGTCCAGCTTCGGTGAGCTGGTAGAACTTTGCCTTGCGCCCTTCAGGCGAGATCCCCCACTCGGCTTCGATCAGCCCGCGGTCTTCGAGCCGGTAGAGGGCGGGGTAGAGCGAGCCCTGGTTGATTTGCAGGACGTCGTTGGAGAGATGGCGCACGCGCTTGGAGATCCCCCAGCCATGCAGCGCTCCGAGCCGGAGCGTCTTGAGGATCAGGAGATCGAGCGTGCCCTGGAGGAGATCGGTTTTGTCTGCCATAATGCCTCGACTGTCGACAACATAGTTATGCCCTTGTTGTCGGATGTCAAGGTATCATGATGCATCGGCAGTCAAGAACCGCTGAACGCGCGGGTGGGGTCGACCTTCGTTGCTCGGCGAGCCGGTATCCAGGTCGCGAGCACGCTCACGGCGATCATGACGAACGATACGGACGCGAAGGTCAGTGGGTCCGTGTGACTGACGCCATAGAGCGAGCCCTGGAGCAGCCGCGCCGCCCACAACGCGCCGACGGCGCCGACCGACAGTCTAGGCGATGGCGGAAACCGGCCACGGCCGAACCCAGGCCGCTTGACTCCGGCCGGTCCCCATGTAACCTTCCCCCTAGAGTTTCATGTAAGCCCGAACCGACGGCCACGGATCATGAACGACAATGCTGGTGTGCTGAAGGGAACGCTCGACGTTCTCGTGCTGAAGACCCTCTCCTGGGGCCCGATGCACGGCGTCGAGATCACCACCTGGTTGGAAGACCGATCGGAGGGAACGCTCGGCGTCGATGAGAGCGCGCTGTACCATGCGCTGCATCGCATGGAGGAGCGCGGCCTGATCTCCTCCGAATGGGCGGTCACCGAGAACAACCGACGCGCGCGATACTACCGCCCGACCGTCGCAGGCCGTGCGTGGCTCAAGTCCGAGTCGGCAAAGCTCGTCACCTATGCCAAGACACTGACCACCGTGCTGAGAGCCACCAGTCGTTACGCATGAGCGCGGAGCGCCGCTTTCGCCGCCTCTTCCGCCTTCCGCTGTTCAGGGCCAAGCCGGAAGACATGGACGAGGAGATCCAGTTTCATCTCGAGACACGCGCCGAGGGGTTCATGCGGCGCGGAATGTCGAGAGACGAAGCAAGGGCCGAAGCGCGTCGCCGGTTCGGCGTCAACGAGAACATGGACCTGGACGCCATTCGACACGACCTCCAACGCTCGGCGTCCCGCCGAGAGGAACGCATGAAGCTTCGCGATCGCATCGACACCGTCATCCGCGACGCGCAGTATGCGCTTCGCGGCGCGCGCAGCCGTCCGGGCTTCGCCATGGCCGTCATCCTGACGTTGGGGCTTGGCATCGGTGCAACCACCGCGATCTACAGCGTAGTCCAGGCCGTCATCCTTCGGCCGCTCCCGTACGCCGACTCCGATCGCGTCGTCATGGTTTGGAACCATTGGACGAACTGGCCGCGCACCTGGCTCTCGGAGCCCGAGGTGCACGACTACGCCGGG